>CBFHBI010000105.1:0-7679 GCA_965653755.1 uncultured Blastocatellia bacterium | reverse complement strand
ATCTTCTTTACTCCGCTATTCCTCTCGTTGAGATTGTGGAGCCAATCTCGCAAGTTCGGTTGCGGGAAGCACGGCGACGTTTCCTTTCCGGGCTTCAGGCCATGGCAGTGGTAAATCCAGACACACGGTGGTTGCGACCTGATCGCTCATGTCGGGCTTCTTCTCCAGGACAAAAGCCGCGAAGCAAACTGGTGTGTGAATGTTCATTACAGTTTCCGCCGGTTTGCCCCAGTAGCCGTGTGCGAGGATTCTAAGCGGTGCAAACTCCAAAAAAAAATCGGCCAAAGAGGACCAGGACACGGTGACATAGGGTGTGGTGGTCTTGCCATCCCACCCGCCGAGAAAGGTAATCTGCTGTTTACCATTGACCGACCCTTCCGGTTTGTCCACCACCCTGAGATCAAAAAACAGGTAGCGATCGGTAAGTCGCCATAGCTCCTTGAGAGCGTCCTTATAGCGACGTTCCCAATGCAACCAACCAAGGGCGGACACGACTGTTGAATGACGCGCTGGAAAAGATAAACCCTCTACACAATCTCCCTGAAAGAAACTCAAATCAGGATGTAACTTCCGCGCAACTTCAATCAGCGAAGCCGACACATCAACGCCGACGTAGTTTATCTGCTTGTTATAGTGACGCCACACATTGCTGAAACCGCCTGCGGCGCAGCCGATATCGAGCACCGATTCCGCGTGACCTGCTAACCAGGACAAAAAACGTCGTTCAGATGGATAGAGATCATCTGGATCATTACGATGTTGAGAATAGAAGGCTATTAGATCCGGATGCTCGGACCAGGACCGCGACTCGCGCGATGACATCAGTTCCCCCCAGCACTTTCCGGAACGTCAGCTAACACCCGTTCAAGCGCGTCAGCGAACGTCTTCATGATCGACGGCGGGCCCAATGTTACTCGAATGTGGTCGGCCAAAGCTGGACTACTGAAAGGTCCTTTGACCAGGTATCCATAATCGCGCAACTTCTCAATTAGTATTGCTGGCGCGCAACGATGTGCCACCCGCACGAGCATAAAATTCGTGGGAGAAGGAATTGGTAACAGGCCGAGAGCCAGAACACGCTCAGCCAGGAGCCGTCCGCCTTCTTCAACCTGCGCTACGTAATCATCAACCACCTGCGGATGAGTAAGGACGCATTTGGCCACCAGCGCAGCCACACTATTAACGTCATGCGCCGAATGCACTTTGTACAGATTTCCGATCACTTCGGGATGACCCACAACATAACCAACGCGTAGTCCGGCGAGTCCAGCGGCTTTCGAGAAGGTACGCGTGACTAAAAGGTTTGGAAAATCCTGAATCCAGGGCAGGACGGTGGTGCGAGAGAATGGGTAGTATGCCTCATCGATAGCCAGCAAAGACCCAGCCGACATCATGCGGTCCGCGAGGTTCGCCAAAATGTTCTCTTCGATGACTGTGCCCGTGGGTTGATTAGGATTGGCAACTACGGCTATGCGTATCCCAGATTCTGCGGCCGCCAACAATTGTTCGATCTTCAGTTCAAGTTGGTCATTAAATGGGATCTTAACCGCGCGCGCCTGGAACATTTGGGCGTAAACCGCATACATAGCATAACTCGGTTCGAGCATCATGACCGGGTCACCGGGGCGCACATAGGCATGAAAAAGCGCCTTTATGGCGCCATCCGAACCGGTTGTCAGCAACAGTTGATCTTCTGCAATTCCTAATTCGGAGGTTAGTTGCCGGCGCAATCCATCTGTGGCCGGGTAATTAGTAAAGAGCGAACTCACGACGGACTCGCGCAATATTTCCATAAAGGATTCCGGCAGGGGTTGTAGCCGTTCGTTGCGACTAAGACGAACTAGATTGTTTTGATCCTCGCTCGGTTCGCGATCTCGATGCAGTCCTATTAAACCGTCGATTGGCGCGGGCAGAGTTGAATTTGCCCTCGCCGCGCAACGCTCTTTTGGTAAATTCTCCAAACGGCTTACCATTTACTTCACCTCAGCCTTCGTCGCGATCGCGAAAACCGTATCGCATAACCAACTATTTCTCAGGCATCGTGCGTATTCCTGATTCAATCTCTCGTCGAAGACGTCTGTATACTTACCCTTGCCGCCAGGCTGTCCCTTGATCAGCCAGTGGACATGATTTGAGATGTCATAACGCTGTTCCGGGATTAATTTAACATCTTCGAAACCGGCCTGCTCAAGCACCATCCGCAACGTCTGTTGAGAGTAATTAAAATAGTGGGCCTTCTGCCAATAGAAACGATCAAAACTATCAAGCTGATAAAAACGCACCAGGGCGTCATCGACGTTGGGCACTTCAATCGCGAGGCGACCGCCCGGATTGATCAGATCGTACAGTCGTTTGAGGAACTCGATGGGGTTACGAATGTGCTCGAGGACATAGTAAGCACAGATGAAATCGAACCGCTTGTCGGATATCTCTGACAAATCTTCAAACGTTTTGATGCCGCGGCCATTCGCATATTCTCTATAGAGGTGATTCGGGTCCACGCCGGTGACGGATGCCACCCAAGGCTTCATCGCAGCCAGCAGGAACCCTGTCGAACTGCCGAGCTCCAGCACTTGCGCGTCCGGCCTTAGGTACGGTCTTAGGTTAGCCAGTCGCCGTTGGGCTTCATCATAGTTCTTCTCAAAATGATCCTGCGGCACGGTTTCACCCGGCCCGCCACGCTGCAGCATGTAACGCGAAAACTCGGCTTCGTAAAAAGCCTTCTCTTCCTCGAGGCTCATAATCGGATAAACAAAAACAGTCTTACAGCCTGTACATTTATAGACCGCTGACTCGGGGGCCTCCCAGACGGTTTCGACAACTCGATTACGCTCACCGTCAGGGCACAGTGGGCAAGGGACTTCATTACGTGGGGTTGCGTCATTCCAGTTTGGCACGTCTTACTTGTTCTCCTTTGCGGTTTTAAAATTTGCAGCTTGGTACGAAGAAAGCAAATCTTGTGGATTAATGGGTCGTTGTTCGCGGTAGCAGCGGCGAGCCGCTTCGATCATGGCCAACGTTCCGAGATTTTCGCGTGACGGTGAAATCAGCGGCTCACCTCGGTCAAGGGCCGCGTGAAAGTTATTCAGGATCGCGCCATCAGCCAGGTCATACTGGCCTGCGCGGTCTCGCACTTCCACTTCACTCGTAAGATCAACCAGCGATTTTGCGCCGCGTAACGATAGCCAAAGCGGCGGCTCGCTATACTCGCTCTCGTTAGATAGTGTTCCCAACTCGCCCTCGACCTGCAAACTTTCCAATGGCAGATGGGCATTGCGAGAGGAAAACGTGGCAACGTAACTAATGATCACACCACCATCTGTCTCCATCCAGAGTTGCATTCCCGAAGGGTGCTGATAACGACTCCAAGCGGGGCGGAAGGCATGACCTTCGATCTTGATAATTTCCTGCCCCAGAATATACCGGAACAGATCGAAGTGGTGGATACCCATAGCGTATAGCAACGGGTCGGACTCAGCGAACAAGTAATCCGGCAAGTGCGGCAGTTCTCGGTCTCGCAGATAGCGAAAGAAAATGTGCGAGACCGAGCCGATCATGCCCTCACCGATGTTTCGCTTGAGTAATCGTCCGACGTCCTTGGTTCGCCAATTTTGAACTACTGCCAACGCCAAGCCTTTTGCCTCGGCCATTTCAGTTAGCCGCACGGCATCAGCCAGCTCTGTGGTGAGCGGCTTTTCCACCAGAATGTGACATCCCGCTCGCAATCCCGCGTCGATAGCTGCTGCGTGCGCCTCATTAACCGGGCATACTAATAGCGCTTCGGGTTGCGTCTGCTGGAGCATTTGTTCAAGTTCAAGGTAACCCTGAGCGGCGCTAATGTTGCCCAACCCGACTGCTTGGTCCAGGCTACTTTGATTCACGTCCTGTACGCCGACAAGCTTGAAACCACTGTGCTGTCTTACGAGACGCTGCCAGACAGTGCGACTGCGATTACCGCTACCACAGATAGCAATTCGCGTCATGCACCTACCTCCTGTTGAGCGCGGGCCCATGCGACCATTTTGTTGAGACCTGCGGTCACAGAGATTTTTGGCTGCCACCCAAGCGCGTCGGTGAGCAGGTTAATATCAGCGGTCATGGCAAACTGATCGCCGAGCGTGTTCCCGATTTGTTCGATAGGATAGTCGTCGTTCGCTCCGTAAGCCTTCAGCAACATCGAGATCAAAGTTCGCACAGAAGTTCCCATTCCGCTGCCCAGGTTAAAGATGCCCTGAACTTGCCGGCCCAGCGCGAGTTCCCAAGCGTCGACCACGTCGTCAATGTAAACAAGATCCCTGATACGCTCCAGAGAACCCTTGACTATGATCGGCTGTCGGTTTAAGAGGTAGGCCAGATAGATGCTGACCATTCCCTGCTTCATGTTGCTTAGATTCTGACCCGGCCCATAGACGTTGAACATCCTAAAAGAGATGGCCCGCAAACCTTGTTGGGCCGCAACTTCGAGTAGTAACTCGGCACTGCGCTTGGAAGCGCCGTAATAAGAGATCGGCTGCGGCGCGGTCGATTCTGATACTGGCTGCGTAGCGACTTGTCCATAGACTCCCATTGAACTGGCATATACAAAAGTTGGAATGCCTTTCGCCAATGCCCAGGCCGCTAATTGCAATGTCGAACAAGCATTTGCGTGCAAATCATAAATCGGATCTTCAAACGATTTCTCTCCCGACGATTGGCCGGCAAGGTGGCAGATTGCCTGAAAGGGTTTGTTCGGCACGCTTGCTGCGAGATCAGGCTTCGTCAAATCAAGGTTGATGAAGTCCGCTTCTGTTGGCACGTTTTCTATACAGCCCGTCGATAGATTATCGACGATTGTGACTTGATGGCCTTTTGAGAGCAGCCGGCGGCTCAGGTGTGATCCGATAAAACCCGCGCCTCCGGTAACTAGAATTTGCATCGGTACGTCGGAAGATTCGTTCTGTTTAGTCTCTTCGCTGCCTGCTTAGCGCCATTCGAAAGCGAATCCGATGTGATGAAAACACTTCTGCTCGCGGCTCAACACGGTTCCAGCTCGTAATACTGTAGTTTAGGAAAATACGCAGGATACATGAATTGCTTAAGCCAGGCTTGCGTCAACGGATTGCGCGGCTCCGGAAAGATCTGCACGCGGTCCTGATAAACGACGCGCACGCGCGCGTGACTCAATATTTTGGAAAAATCCGTCTCGCTGAATTCGAAGATATGACTCTCGACTTCCGGCCATCCCTCGGGCCGGCGGTTAATACGCGTTCGCGCGAGCCACGGGATAGTAAGATGGATCCGTTGTTTGCACACTCTCGACAGTTCGTTCAAGGTGTGAATCGGATTACACACGTGCTCTAAAGTTTCGCAGCAGATGACGTAGTCGAAACTCTTATCGGCGAACGGCAGACTTTCCAGATCAGCGGCACAAGCCTCAAACCCATCACCGATGATATTTCGTGCACACGCCTGCAAAAAATTAACGCCTATTCCACGTTCGGCACCGACCCTCGCAAGAAACAAACCATCTGAAGCACCGGCATCCAGCACTCGGGCGCCGTTCAGTTGGCCGACGCGCGAACGCAACATCTCGGTCAATTCAAACAACTGTGAAGTCAGATGGGCCTTGTCGAATTCATCGGTAACAGTCTCGTGTCCCCAGTGTTTGGTGATTATGTCTCTGCCTTCGCCTTCAACCCACGCTCGCAGCGCCTCATGTGTGCTGAATCGTCGGCGGTACGCGCGTAAGGCCAGGCCACGCCACAAACTGCCGGTTGAAGTGATTCCGAAACTTGCAGCCAGCGGCTTGAGGCGTTGTTTCCAGGATTGATCAGTGCCCATGATGAACGGTTCGGTACGCGATACGAAATATAGAGAGGGCCGGCAGACAAACTCCCTAGGAAGCAACGGTCGAGCGCAACCATCTGACCGTTCCCACCACGAGGTGTCTGGCGTCTTCACGTGTTGCGCCAGCGACGGCTGGCCGGCCATAAAGCAGCAGCAGCATTAACACGCAGTAAAGCAAGCTGCCCAACACTATTATTTTCGCCGGACTGGCGACCGATCCGGCCAAGGCCAGAGACCAGGCACTTGCCCATTTACAAACCCATGCAGAACCTAACAGAGTTGCGAGCACCACAGCCTGATAGCTGAAGTCGTAGCGCCAGCGGTGGGTGCGAGCAATAACATATATCTGAAGATTCACGCCCACAATTTGCAACAGCACCATCTTGATCGCGAGGCCCACCGCCCCGAGTCCCAGCCCCGCGACGGCCGCGGATCGCGGCGCGAGAATGAAATACGTTACCGGGATGCTGAGTGCCATGGTTAACAACCCAATTCGCGCGTAACTCTTGGTGTCCTCACTCGCATAGAAAAACGTACCTTGAATTTGTCCGAGCGATTGATGAATAGGATAAAGCAGCATGATCGCCAGACACGCCGCGGCGCGACCGTAACCAGCGCCAACCGTGCTCGTCAGAATCTCACGAGTGTAAGGAATCAATAAGCAGCTTACTGCGGCTCCTACGAAAAATAGCGATCGCGATACTGAGCCATAGAGTAATCGTACGCGCTCATAATCCTGCCGATGGAGCGCCTCGGCAACTTCTTTCCAAAAAACTCGCAGGATGGAAGTCGTGGCAATCAGGCTAATGTTCGCAACCTGTTGCCCAACAGAAAAAAATCCCTGTTGTTCGGCGCCGCCAAACCGTTGCAGGAACCAGCGGTCGGCAAAGGTATACAAAAATGTGACGCATCCGTACACGATTAAGGGTGTGCAATAGACGGCAAACTCTCGAAACACGGTGCGATAGCTGTCCGGCGCGCTGGCATCTTCAGCCAAATTCCACCGCAGCCAAATTGGACCAAATACCAGCGCCAGTATCAGATACTCGCTTGCCAGCAGACAGAAAATCGTCGGCACGGTTAACCATCCGGAGAGCATCGCAAAACCGACTAATCCGATATGGACGACAGCTTGCGCAACCGCTGCGATCTGGACCACTACGGTCCTGCGCGTAGCTTCGCCTAAGCCGCTCACCATCCCCCACAACTGATTCATCAGAAAGCTAGCGGCAAACGCCAGCAACACGATCCCTCTGCCATGCCCCAGCCATATTCGATCAATAACGCTCGCCGGAAGCAAAAGTCCGACCGCAACCACGGTAAGAAGAAACTGAACTCCCATCCACGCCAGATAAAGCAACAGAAACGTCCGGCTCCGATGGCGCTTCGAAATAAAAGTGTAAAAGGCAGACGAGGTGCTCAGATCAAGCAGACCGCTGATCGCCGCAAAGCTGCCGAGCAGGAAATTAAGATCGCCGTAGCTTGCGGCACCGAGTCCGCGGGCAATCATCAGGCCGCTTACAAACGACAACGCCGCCCGCAGAACATTGGCGACTAGCGTCGCACCAAAACGAACGACGATTCTTGTGCTACCTATCACAGACTTTTCACCGCAGAAAGCGTCGCTGACCTGCGCAATTAATGAGCGCCCCCAGACTCAGCCTCACGAAGCAATTCCGTTTTCCACAGGCTCAGCCACTCTGGATCAGTCCGGGCGAACTTCCGGCAAAAGCGTTCTCTGGCTGTCTGGATTTTCGGTTGCCGCCACCAGGACTCTGTATCCTGATAAATCTCATCAAGCTTTGCTGCGGCGGCCTCCGGCGTATCATGAAGAATGCCCACCTCGCGCAACT
>CBFHBI010000104.1:0-7679 GCA_965653755.1 uncultured Blastocatellia bacterium | reverse complement strand
ACATTTCCGGTTTCGAATAATTGAGTAATGGCAAAGGCGTCGGCCCGATGATGCCGCGAACCATGTTGCTAACCGAGTAGTTTTCATCTCGCGGAACAGTCAAGACGCGGTCATAGGGTTCGGTTGACTGCTGCGTTTGCTCGGCGCCGAAAGCCAACAAGGTAACCGATATCTTTGCGGCCAGTGCTCGCGCGAGGTGGTAATTGCGCAGTTTCGCGCCCGTGTCGAGTGGCCAGGGAACTCTTGGAGCAAACTGTAACAGCCTCAAAGTTGTGACGTTTTTTGTCAGCTTAGCTCTCCCTCGCGCACGTCTCGTCGCGCAAAACGAATTCTAAAGGCAAACGGCCCATTCATCACACATTTTCACGATCCACTGGCGAAAATAATGCTGGATTTGGGCCCACCTTGATCTTGTATAATGTTCGTGGCAGTTTTCCCGCCCCGTTGGCCCACCAGAACGATTCCAAGCGAACCATCTTTGAGCATGACCTCAGTCGATTCTTCATCTGTGTCCAGGCACGTTAATGACGGCCGCGAAGATTATTTCCGGACAGATCATCTAAAAGCCGAATTGGGCAGACGCTCCGCGCGCGGCGGCGCAGTCACAGTCACCGCTCAAACGGGTATGTTCTTGATGAATGCGGTCTCCGCGAGAGTGCTCGCGCGTTTGCTGACTCCGCAGGATTACGGACTGATCGGCATGGTCGCCGTCGTGACGGGTTTCGTGGCGATGTTCAAAGACATGGGCCTGTCCATAGCGACCGTACAGAAGGAAGAGATCAACGACGAACAGATCAGCACGCTGTTTTGGTTGAACGTTACGCTGAGTTTCGGAGTGATGCTGATAACGGTTGCGATCTCGCACGCGGTCGCGTGGTTCTATGGCGAACCTCGCCTGACTTTGATCACGATTGGCTACGCGGTGGTTCTCTTGATCGGCGGATTAACTGCTCAGCATCAGGCGCTCGTGCGTCGCCAGATGCGTTTCAATACGCTGGCCATTCTGGAAGTTGCGTCGCTCGTCGCCGGCATCGTGACGGCCGTGATCATGGCTTGGTATGGAGCAAGGTATTGGGCGCTGGTCGGATCTTCGATCGCACAGACGCTCACTTACGCAGTCGGCATCTGGACAGTATGCAATTGGCGTCCGAGTTGGCCGGCGCGCAATTCGGGCGTGCGTTCGATGGTGGCATTCGGCAGCAATCTCACCGGCTTTCAAATCATCACTCACTTTGCCCGCAACCTCGACAACATGTTGATAGGAAGATTCTGGGGAAGTTGGCAACTCGGACTTTATGCGAAAGCTTATCAACTGCTGTTGCTGCCTATTGATCAAATCAACACGCCGATTGCCGCCGTGGCCATCCCGACGCTCAGCCGTTTGACTGATTCGCCAGAACGTTACCGGCAAGCATATCTGCGAATTCTCCAGAAAGTCGCCATCCTCACGATGCCGATCATGGCATTCATGATTGCGTGTTCGGATTGGATTGTGCGCGTGGTCTTGGGACCGCAATGGATCGCGACCAGTCGCATCTTTGCGCTGCTCGGCATCGTGGGCCTGGTGCAACCCGTCTGTAACACTACCGGCTGGCTTTTTATGAGTCAGGGAAGAACGCGTCACATGTTTCAATGGGGCACGATCGGCGGCAGCATTATGATCGTTGCCATCATCGCCGGCTTGCCGTGGGGCGCGGTCGGTGTCGCCGCCAGCTACTCCCTGGTATCGCTGCTCTTTGTAACCCCGCTTTTGTTTTGGTTTGTCAGCCGGCAGGGTCCGGTGCGTGCGACTGATTTCTATCGTACCTGCGCGCCCATCGCCGTCGCGTCTCTTAGCGTTCTGGCCGCCATCATGAGTCTGCGGCAATGGACTTCGATCACTCGTCCCGTTTCAGGCCTGCTCGTGAGCTTTGCGCTCGCCGTTGTCGCGGCCTCAGTCACGCTTTGCTTGACGCCTGACGGCCGAGCGGTGCTGAGCGACCTGTACCGAATGTTCGTGCTCTTGATCGGGCGAGACGATGGGAAGGCTTTCAACAGGCCAACTGCGCCGAGGTCACAACTCGCCACCTAATGCTAATGGACACAGGATCAAAACATCGTTCACGGCCCGCCGCCGCGCGTCTTTGCGTGATCGCGCCGTATTACCCGACGGTGTCCGAAACTTTCATTCGTGGCCACGTTGAGCGATTGCCGGCAAAGACGCTGCTGATTCATGGCTGGCCTCCGGCTGTCGGCGATGCGCCTGTGCTTTCATGGCCCACCCGCGTCGGTTACAAGTTGCACAAGAGGATCTCGCGAAGATCGACGGGGGAGACAACTGCCGCTTACCTGGCTGCATTCCGGCGGTTTCGTCCCGATGCGGTGCTCGCCGAATACGGACCGACGGGAGTCGATGTGATGGAAGCGTGCCGCCGGGCGAATCTCCCGCTCATCATTCACTTCCATGGTTACGATGCCAGCCGGCGCGAAGTGCTCGAGACCTTTGCCGAAGCGTATGTCGCATTGTTTCAACAAGCCGCAGCGATTGTTGCTGTCTCGCGTGAGATGCAACGCCGACTGATCTCTCTCGGGGCGCCTGCGGAAAAAGTTCATTACAACCCCTGCGGCGTCGATTGCTGCGAATTCGCTGGCGCGGATCCAAAGAACTCAGCTCCTATCCTGTTAGCTGTCGGACGTTTCGTCGAAAAGAAAGGACCACAGTTCACCTTGCAGGCATTTGCGCGAACGCTCTCGCACTCGCCTGCAGCGCGGCTGCGAATGATTGGCTACGGACCACTGCTCGATGAATGTCGCAACTTGATCGCCGAGCTGCAGATCGGCCATGCGGTGGAACTCCTCGGCGCGCAGCCTCCTGCGGTGGTGCAAAGCGAGATGCGTTTGGCGCGCGCGTTTGTCCAACATTCGATCGAAGCCAGCGACGGCGACTGCGAAGGCACGCCTGTCGGAATTCTCGAAGCCGGCGCCAGCGGGTTGCCGGTTATTTCAACTCGGCACGGCGGCATTCCTGACGTTGTGATCGACGGCACGACCGGTTTGCTCAGCGATGAACGCGACGTGAGCACCATGGCGGAGCAAATGTTGCGAGTAATAAACGACGCGCAACTTGCAAGTGATCTCGGAAGCGCCGCGCGAGCACATATCGAGACCCATTTTTCACAGACGCAATCGGATCAAAAGCTGTGGTCCATCATCAGCGCATTGATGACTTCGCGAAACGGTCATCACATTGCTGACGACGATGTTGATTTCATGAAACGGTGCACGCGAGCAACGCTGAAGTCAGCCAAGATTGCAGGGATTTCTCGCCTGGTCCAAAACAGTCGCTGGCGGCGGCAGCGGCTTTTGATTCTTGCTTATCACGGGATTTCATCACTCGACGAACACGAATGGAACTACACGCAATACATGCCGCCCGGCATTCTGCGCAAACGGTTTCAGCAGTTGCGAGACTCGCGTTGCGCAGTGTTGCCGCTCGATGAAGCCGTGGCGCGTCTGCGCACCGGCGATCTGCCGGAGCGCGCGGTCGCGATCACCTTCGACGACGGCTTCGCCGATTTTTCCAGTCAGGCTTTTCCGCTGATCCGGGAATTCGATCTGCCGGCGACGCTTTATCTCACGACCTTTTATTCGCAATTCAATCGGCCGGTATTTGATTTGATGGTTGCGTATCTTTTGTGGAAAGGAAGAGACACGACGCTTGATTTGCACTCGCTGATTGGTGTGACCGGCAGCTTCAATTTGCGGAACGCGGCAGCCCAGAACGCCGCGCGCCTCGCGATTCTCGGATTTGCTCAGCAGCAAAAATTCTCAGCCGAACAGAAAGACGCTCTCGCCGGCGAACTGGCGCGGGCGCTCGACGTTGATTACGAATCGCTGCTCGAGAAACGCATCCTGCACAACCTGACGCCGGCTGAGGTTCACGAGTTGGCGGCGAATGGAATCGACGTGCAACTGCACACACATCGCCATCGCACGCCACAGGATCGCGGCCTGTTCATGCGTGAGATTGAAGACAATCGCGCGAGCATTCAATCGATGACCGGAAAGTCGGCGACCCATTTTTGTTATCCGAGCGGCGTTTACGATCCGATGTTCTTCCCTTGGATGTCGGAAGCGGGAATTGTTTCCGCGACCACCTGCGAACCAGGATTTGCTTCGCCAAGCTCGCATCCGCTGTTGCTGCCGCGAATTGTCGATAGCCCAGCGCTGGGGCCGATCGAATTTGAAAGTTGGCTGACCGGCGTGTCAGCCGCTTTGCCGCGACGCGCGGCTAATCACGGAGGTCGTAGATGATCTTCCCGCAGGCGACACAATCATCGGTGAACGCGGCTTTCGTGGCCCACGCGCGCGGGCCGCAAGTTAGCGTGATTATTCCCGCGTACAACGTTGCGGCTTACATCGCTGAGGCGCTCGATTCAGTCTTCGCGCAGACCTTCACCGATTATGAAGTGATTGTTGTGAACGACGGCTCGCCCGACACGGAAGAGTTTGAGCAAGCGCTTCAGCCTTACCTCGAGAACGTCGTCTATCTTAAACAGTAGAACTGCGGCGCGGGCGCGGCGCGCAACGCCGGACTGCGTGCGGCGCGTGGCGAGTTCGTTGCGTTTCTCGATGGCGACGATGTTTGGTTGCCGAATTATCTGAGTGAGCAGATGAAGTTCATGAAAGCGCGCGGCTGCGACCTCGCGTGCGCCGACGCCACGATGTTCGGCGACGCGGCCACTGAGGGCCGTAAGTACATGGAGATTCTAATGGACGACGCGCCCGCCGCGGACGACGTTTCGTTTCTCCAGTTGCTCGCCGCCGAGCGATCGCTGATCACTTCGGGCGTGGTCGCGCGGCGCGCAGCGATCGTCGAGACGGGATTGTTCGACGAAGGTTTACGCCGCGGCCAGGATTTTGATTTGTGGTTGCGAATGGCGCTCGCGGGAAATCGTCTCTCGTATCATCGCCACGCTCTGCTGAAATATCGTTGCCGCATTGATGGGTTGACCGGCGACGCGATCAGTTCGCATCGTCGCGAGCTGAAGGTCTTTGACCATGTGGCGCAGTCTTACGAGCTCTCGCCCGAACAGCGGGCCAAAACGCAAGAGGTTATTCGGGAGCGTCGCGCACTGCTGCAATTTGAAATGGGCAAGCTTTACGCGGCCCGCGGCGACTTCCACGAAGGCCGAAGCGCATTCACCAACGCCCATCGTCTCCGACCGACGCTCAAGACGCGCCTGGCGCTTTCGCTCACGTGGATCGCTCCCGCAGCCATGAAAGCAATCTGTGCGCGTCGAATCTAACTCGATGAAAATCTTCCAGCAGCAAGAATGTGAATCACCGCGGGCGCCTGAGCGCACCGTGCGTTTGGCTTCCGTGGAATCGCTCTATTCAGAGCTCGATATGAACGGCCTGGTGGTTTTGCCTTCGGTTATTTCTGCCGAGCAACTGCGCGAGATGCAGCATGCATTTGCGGCGCGACTCCAGCGCGTGCGTTGGAACAACTTTGACGGCTATCAACGAACTGAAATCTATCGACACATGGTCGAAGACGTGTTGCTGCTGGCACAGGGCTTTGTCGATCTGGCGTTGCATCCGTTGGTGAAGGGCCTCCTGTCGCGATATCTCGGATCCTCCTATCAACTGACTGAAGCCAAGGGATGGAGATCGCTGCCGACCAACTATGATTTCCACGGCTGGCACGGTGATATGTGGTACGAGCAGCAGGCAGGCGCGCCCATTCATCGGGAAGTAAAACTTGCGATGTATTTGACCGACGTCCGTAGCGGAGCGTTCAGGTTCATCAAGGGTTCACATCGCAAGCAACATCCACACATCCTGACGCGCGCCGAAGCCGACGCCTTGCCGATGAGCGAACAGGTCGAACTGAAGGCCGCGGCCGGAACGGTGTTTATGTTCGACACTTCAATTATTCACCGCCAGTCAATCCCGCTGGTTGAACCCCGTCAGGCCATCTTCTACGCCTACCATGATCCTAGTGTCACACTTCAGCAAGAGGATATTGATTACTATCGTTATCACCCGTTGCTCCTGAACGCGGCGTACCTCGGCGATTTATCGGCAGAGGATCAACGCATTCTCGGATTTGGTGATAAGCGAAATTACCAACGCGCCTTTGTGAGAAACCAGCGGCCCACCTTGCTGCACCGCATGGTTGCGGCGGCCCATGGGGCGCAGCTGCGGACAGAGCAATTACGCAAACGAATCAATGCCCGCCTGCAACGCTCTCTGCGTCTGCCCGGGCGTTCCTGATCTGCGATCCACGGCAATCAAACAGCAAGCTTCGTTTATGACTAGCGTCACCCAAAAGATTCTGATCACCCTTCTTCTTACCTTCGTCGTCGCGGGTAATGGTGTCGGCCACACTACCGTCACACAGGGAACACTGCGATGAAATTGCTACGACGATATCTTCAAGGTCTCGACGACCGCGGGTGGCGGGGCGATCTCGTTTTGCTTTGCGCAATTTTCGTGGCTGGGCTGGCGCTGCGATTGGCTTACATCGCATGGTTGCGTGGAGCGCCAGAAACTCACACGGAGGACCCTTATTACTACTCGATGATTGCCCGTCATCTGATCGAAGGCAAGGGTTATTTGGAAATTGCCGCGCGCGCCTATCGTCCGCCTGCTTATCCGTGGTTGCTGGCCGGAATCTATTCAGTCACTGGGGTGAACCTGTTGGCGGCGCGCACTGTTCTCGCGGTGCTTGGTGCATTGTCGGCTGTATGCGCTGCGACGTGGGTGCGACAACTGACTACCCGACGAATTGGCTACTTGACCGGCTTTGCCGTGGCAATCTATCCGCAGTTCATTCGTTATCCGCAGACGCTTTACTCCGAGGCGTTCTATCTCTTTCTCTTGTTCGCCGGGATGGTGTTGTTGATGACTGCGTTGCGTCGCTGTTCAATGGTCGTCGCAGCGTTGACCGGCGTGACGTTTGGTCTCGCCGCGCTGACGAGAGAGGCAACATTGCTGATGCCGGCAATCGTTGGTTTGTGGTTGTTGCTGTCCCGGAAACATTTTTCATCTCGAGCAGGAAAAGTTTGGCTGGCGATGACTGCAGCAATGGTTTTGACCATTGTGCCGTGGACCGTGCGAAATTATTTTGTGTTGGGCGCATTCGTGCCCATCGACACGAACTCAGGTATCAATTTCTACATCGGCAACAATCCCGCAGCGACTGGCCTTCCCGATTGGCGTTTGGTTCCCGGCATTGCCTGGAACAACGGTGCGAACGAAGTTGAAGCGCATCAGCAAGGGTTGCGCGAAGGCCTTCGTTATATCCGTGGACACATGGCCCTCACCGTTGGCATGTGGTTGCAAAAGATTTGGTTACTGTGGCGGCCGCCGGTCTATGGCTATGAGGGCCTGTCCTTTTCTGTGGCGGCGATGCGTTTCTTATGGTTGGCCTCCTACCTTTTTACGCTTAGCTTCGGGGCATTTGGATTTGTAGCACTTTGGCGCTCGCCGGCGCGCACACTGATTCTGCTGCCGCTGTTGACGATGGTGATTTTTTCAGTTCCGTACATCATCACCTTCACCGACACGCGTTACCGCTTACCTATGGAAGGTCTGGCGATTTTCTACGGAATGATCGGCGTCGAGTTGGTCCTGCGCAGAATGGTAAAACTCGATGGGCCACTCGTGATTGCTGCGTGGTATCCGCAACGAAG
>CBFHBI010000103.1:0-7706 GCA_965653755.1 uncultured Blastocatellia bacterium | reverse complement strand
TTGTTTCGTTCGACGCTCGGTTCGTTGCAGGAAGGTTCGGCGGTGAATCTCGAACGCGCGGTGACGCCCATGACGCGTCTCGGCGGCCACATCGTGCAGGGTCATGTCGATGCGCGCGGCACATTTCTCGGCTCAGAGAATCACGGCGATTCGTGGACGTTTCGTTTTGCTTATCCAAAAGAGGTTTCGCCTTACCTGGTATTCAAAGGGTCGGTCTCGGTTGAAGGGATCAGCCTGACGATTGCAAATCTTACAGATGATTATTTTGAAATCGCCGTGATTCCAAAAACATTCGAGATAACCAATTTCTCGCAACTCAAACCCGGCGATGAAGTTAATTTGGAAGCCGACGTGATTGCGAAATATGTCGAGCGGATTCTGACGTCCGCTGCCTTTCCGGACCGACCAGTGCGCCCGTAGCAGTTTCCTCGAAACTGAGCTATAAATGCTTAAGTTCGTCCCGGCCTTGCAGCCCGAATATCGTTCGCCGGAGGTCATATGAAGAAGCTAATATTTGCGGCCGCCACAATTGTTTTCCTTTTCTCATTCTCGGTAAGCGCACAATCAACAACGCCCGCTCCGCCGACAACTCAGCCGCAGGAAATCTCGCCGGAAAAGCGTGCGCTCGCCAAAGAGTTGGTTGACGCCATGGGAATGAAAAAGCAGGCGGGCGAGATGTTGACCGCGATGGAGACGGAGTTATCCAAGGAAATGGTCGAAACAACTTGGCAGACAATTTCGGCGATGCCGGAGATGAAGGTATTGACTGAAGCAGAACGCCAGGACCTGCAAAAACAGATTGCAGAAATCAGCGTGACCCAGTTCCATCGAATGGTCGAAGCTATAACTAAGAAGATTGACTACGGCCAGGTCCTGGAAGACGTGTCAATCGTCGTTTATACAAAGTACTTTAACGAGAAGGAACTGAAGGATCTCATCGCTTTTTATAAGTCGGACACTGGGCAGAAAAGTATTGAACTCACGCCAAAAATGCTCGCGGACAGCATGTCTGAAGCCAGCAAGGCGCTGATGCCAGTCTTAAACGAAGTCACGCGCGACATCGCGGCTGACGACACAAATAAATTGCGCGATAAGGTGACGGCCATGGCTAAGGCGCATCATCGTCAAACTACTTCGAAAGGTAAGCCGTAATGACGAGAACGCGTCAGAACTCCTAGAACGATGCCATTCGCTTCCATTCCAGACGCCGCTGCCGACATTCGCGAAGGGCGAATGATCATTATCGTGGACGACGAGGACCGCGAGAATGAAGGCGATCTGGTTTGCGCGGCAGAATTGATCACGCCGGAGAAAATTAATTTCATGGCGCGCGAAGGGCGCGGGCTGATCTGTCTGCCGTTGACTGAAGAGCGTTGCGATGAATTGCATCTGCAGCCGCAAGTCGCCGATAACACTTCGCGCTTGGGCACAGCGTTTACGGTTTCGATCGAGGCGCGGCGCGGGGTGACCACGGGAATTTCCGCAGCCGATCGCGCGACGACGATCCTCACCGCAGTCGATCCGCGGACGCGGCCGCAGGATCTGGCGCGCCCGGGTCACGTGTTTCCGCTGCGCGCCAAAAAAGGCGGCGTGCTGGTGCGGCCCGGTCAGACTGAAGCGGCGGTTGATATGGCGCGGATTGCCGGGCTTTATCCCGCGGGAGTGATTTGCGAGATCATGAATGAAGACGGAACGATGGCGCGGCTGCCGCAGTTGCGCGAGTTCGCCAGCATTCACGGCTTGAAAATCGTCAGCGTCGCCGACCTCGTGCGCTATCGCATCACGAAAGAAGTGCTGGTGCGGCGAGCAGCGGAAACAAATTTGCCCACGGTCTATGGAAACTTTCGCGCGATCGCTTTCGAGAACACGATCAACGGCGACGTTCATTTGGCGATGGTGATGGGCGAGGTTGCGACCAGTGATCCGGTGCTGGTGCGCGTGCACAGCGAGAACGTGACCTGCGACATGTTCGGCTCAACCATCGACGACACCGGATATCAGTTGCGCCGCGCGCTGGAAAAAATCTCCGAAGCCGGCCAGGGTGTCGTCCTTTATTTGCGGCAAAGCGAGCACGGACTCGATCTGATTCACCAACTGCGGACGTATGCGCTGATGCAGGAGCGCGGGTTAAGCAAGCGGGAAGCCAGCTCCGAAACCGGCTATGGCCTGAATCGCGACTACGGCGTGGGCGCTCAAATCCTGCACGAACTGGGCCTGCGGCGCATTCTGCTGCTGACCAATCACCCGCCGAAGGTGACCGCGATCGAAGGCTTCGAATTGGAAGTTGTAGGCAACGTGCCGCTGGGCTCTCCCGCATCTGAAGTCACACAGACTTCGGTCCGTGACTCAGCAGAATCGAAGGTATCCTGAAAAGTTATAATCAAGATAGCTGAGTGAATGAAAGCCTCAGGCTACTATCGCCTTGAAATTCCCCCGCTTTCAGTTTACAAACAGAATCAGATGTCAGAGGTCAGATGTCAGAGATCAGTAAACCTCCCCGGGTCGCCGCGACTGATGTCTGACATCTGACTTCTGGCCTCTGTAGTTCCGGCTTTCCCCTAACAAACAGTAGTTGATGAGATCTTTCGACGGTCTGCATCCATGTCCGTAGATAACCGCGAGCCCCCCCGCGCAGACAACCGCAGTAGTCCCGAGCCGACGCGACGCGCGCGCCGCCGTATCGTTACGCGCCGCAACGCTATTCTCGCCGGCATCGGATTGGTGTGCGGCGTCGCCGCGCTGCTGCTGGCGGGACTCATCCTCTATCGTTTGGGCTATGTCGATCGATATATCGCCGGACAAATCAAAGACACTCTCTCGAATTACGGCATCCGGGCTAAGATTCGGAACTTTCACACTTCGTTATCGCCGCAGACGGTCGAGTTGCAGGGTGTCGAACTTTACGACGCGAAGACAGGTGAGAAACTCGGCAAAGTCGATCGCATGTTGGCGACCGTGCGGATCGAGGATCTCTATGCGCTGAATCTTCATCGGAATATCAATCTCAAAGATTTACAGATAGAAGGACTGGAACTGTGGGTGAACTTCGACAGCGAGGGTCGTTCCAACTTCCGCAACATTCACGTGCCGCCGCCGGAGCCGAACGCGCGCATTCTGTTTGCCTATTCGACCGCGCACGTTGAGATCAAGAACTCAGTGGTCCATTACGGCGATGCGCTGCACAGTCTTTCGGGCGAAGCGCGCAACATGCACCTGATCGTTCGGCCGGATGATCCCAATGCGCCGGCGGCGAGTTGGATGAACGCGGTCACCTTCACCTCGTCTAATTCGACATTCACGTACGACGGCAAACCGATCAACAACATCGATATTGATGCGCGTGGTCGAGTCAATCAGACGCGCGCCGAAATTCAGGACCTGGCCCTCAAGTCGCCGTTCGCAGAAGCCCATCTGCAGGGCGTGATGGATGATTGGCGGAATTTGAAATACAAGCTGAACGTGACCTCGACTGTAGATCTGACGCAAGCTTCTGAAGTTTTGCAGGTCGGCGCAACGTTGCGCGGCGCCGGCAATTTTGTCGGCACGGTGACCGGTGACGGCGATCATTATCAGGTTGACGGCAGCATCAAGTCAGACGCGCTGGCAGCGGACGGCGTGCGGTTGCAAGCGCTGAATATTTCGGCAAAAGGATCGGGCGAAGGCAAATCGTACGATTTCAACGGCCGCGCCGTGGCCCAACTATTGACGGCCGGTGATTTTCAATTGAACGCCGTGCAAGTCACCGGCGGCGTGATGGGAACCGGCGCCGATTTTCGCTGGGTCGGCGAGTTGCGCGCGGCCGCCGAGAAAAGTTACGGCACAACGATCGCCGGACTGATTCTGCGCGACGCGCGCGCTGAATATCGCGACGGCGTGTTGACTGCGTCTGCGCCGCAATTCAACGGCAGCGGCCTGACGACCGCGACCGCGAAAGTTCAGAACGGCATTCAAGCTAACGATCTGCGCGTCACGGTGGCCAACGGCAAAACGACGGCGACGATCGCAACCGCCAAAGCCGGAAAAATTCAATCAGGCGAAACGACCATCAACGGCGTCACTGCGAAGACAGTCGATATCAAAAGCGACGGCAACGTCACGAACGTCACGGTGCAACTGGTGCAGGTCGGCGAGGCGAACGCGTTCGGCGCGCAAACCGGCAGCATCAACATCGCGGGCGTGCGATTGGCCGTGCGCAACGGTCGCGTCGAAGGAACGACGAGCGATATCAACGCCGGCACGGTGAAGCTCAAAGATGGCAGCGTCGAAAATGTGAAGTTGACGCGGCCCGCATTCACGCTGGAGCCATCGGGCCGATATCGCGCGAGCGCCGACCTGAGCCTCGGGGGCGGTGTGTTGGGCCAGATGAAACTTGGACCAGTGCATGCCGCTGTCGTCGCGACCAGCGATCAAATTCAGGTCAATAATTTCGTCGCTGAAGCGCTCGACGGACGCGCCAGCGGCAACGCCACCATTTCGCTGCGAAAGAATGGCGCGTCGGTTGTCAACGCCGACTTCACCAACTTCGATGTCGGCGGAATGATCACACTGGCCTCCGGACGCGCGCTACCCATCGCCAGCAAAGCGACCGGCAAAGCAAATCTGACTTTCAACGATTCTGATTTTGCAAACGCGACCGGCAGCGTGACTGCCGAACTGGTTGCCGCACCAAACGCCGCGGGCAACGCTCCGCTCGCCGGCGAAGTGGCGGTCACCGCCGACCACGGCGTGTTTCAGGTGCAGCGCGCGAATCTGCAAACCGCCGCGACCACGCTGAACGCCTCGGGACAATTCTCAATTGAAAAGACCGTTTCGAATTTACAGGTTAGCGTCGCTTCGTCTGATGCTTCAGAGCTGCAACGGTTGTTGATTTCATCCGGCGCTCTGCCCGATTTGGAAGAGCAGTTTCACACCTACGGCATCGATCTCGGCGGCAAGTTGGCCTTCAACGGTAGTCTGACAGGAGCGCTGAAAGATCCGATCGTGAACGGTCATGCCGAACTCGGCTCGTTGATTGTCAATCAGCGCGAACTTGGATCGTTGACGGCCAACATTTCGTCCACCGCCAGCGAAACACGTGTGACCGACGGGCGGCTCGCGCAAGCAACTGGCGGCGGCGCGCAATTCTCGCTCGTGGTGCCACGCAGCGGCGAAAACAACGCCTCGATCGATGCCACGCTCGATCGCATGAATCTCGGCAATCTGATCGCCGCATTGCCTTTCACGCCGCAGACGCGCCAGCAAATCGGCGATACACAAGGCGACGTTTCCGGCGCCGTGCGGATCACCGGCATGCCGAACGCCATGAGCGGCGTGGCGGACATTCGCTCGTCGGCGGGCCGCCTCGGTGGCCAGCCTTTGCAGGGCTTGACCGCGCATGCGACGTTCACCGGATCGTCAGTCGATGTTGATAAAGTCGATTTGAATTTCGATGCCGGTCACATCACCGCTGCCGGCAAATACGATTTGAAGACCAAAGCTTTCGATTTCACGGGCAGCGGCGATCGTGTCCAACTCGACGGCTTGAAAACATTCTTAGCTTCGCTCGCCGCGGATTCAGGCGGCGGCAAGTCACCGCTGGCCAACCCGAACCTGCCGCAACTCGCCGGCACAGCCACGATCAAGAATTTTCACGCGACCGGCATGGCTAACGACGTTTCTACTTATGCGGTTTCGTTTGACGCCGAAAGCACTGACGTAACGCTGAACGGGAAGTCCGCGGGGACGGTGGCTGTTGTTGGTCGCACCGAGAATAAATTGTTGACCGTCACGCTGACCTCGAGTTCGTTGCTCGGCGACGAGCCGCAGCAGATCACGGCGCGGGTAGATCTGTCGAAAGAAAAACTGCCCGCGATCGTCGAATCAAACGTCAACAGCGCCGACATCACCCAGTTACTGAAGATCTTAATCAAAGGCTCGGACGTGACGGTCAATGGCCGCGCCAGCGGCACGCTGAAACTCTCCGGCGATTTACTTGATGAGGATGGCTATCCGACGTTGCGTGGTTTGATTGGGAGCGCAACTTTTACCGAAATCTCGATCAACGTCGGCGACCCCGGCCAGCAAATAAACCTGTCCGCGGCTGAACCAGTCGTCATCGACGTGACGCCGAATGAAATAGTTTTCCGCGACAGCCGCTTCATTGGTACGCAAACCAACGTCAAGGTCGCCGGCGCAATCGCCACGAACACGGGCGGTCACAACACGCTGGAGATCAACGGCCGTGTCAACATGCGCATCCTCGGCTTGTTCTCGCCCGACGTGTTCTCTTCGGGAACGCTGGAATTGGCGGTGACGGTGGGTGGCACATACGAGAATCAACGCGTCACCGGCCAGGCCACAATGGCCGGCGCGACGGTGTCGGTTTATCTCGGCGATCAGCGAGTAACGCTCTCGAACCTGAAGGGCTCGATTCTTTTCAATGCGCGGCAGGCCCAGATTGAAACTCTCGCAGGCACGCTCGGCGGCGGGGCATTCACGGTCACCGGCGGCGCGCAGCTCGACGGATTCTCGATTTCACAGTTTCTCTTCAACGTCGATGGCCAGAACATGACTTTGAATTATCCGCCCGATTTTACTTCGACCGTCGATGCGAAGCTGGAAGTGCGCGGCACAATGCAACTGCAATTCATCAGCGGTAACGTGCGCGTGCGGCGATCGGAATATACGAAGGACATCGAACTCACGGAATTGATCAATCAACGGCCGCAGCCGTCGCTCGAAGAAGGCGGCGAGTTCACTTTCGCGCGCACGGCGAATTTCGACAAGCTAACCGTCGAAGGCCGCAACGCGCTCATCATGCGCAACAACATCGGCGACGTGGTTGCGTCGTTGTCGCTGCAACTGGATGGCCCAGTCAAAGACCCGATCATCGAAGGCCGCATCACTGCGACCCGCGGCACGCTGAACTTCAGAAACAATCCATACGAAATTACGCGCGGCTTGATTTACATCCCGGCGCGTCTGGATGCCGATCCGATTTTGAATATCGAAGCGCAATCGGTGATTCGCGGCTATCGCGTCACGGCGATGATCGAAGGTCCGTTGTCGCACCCGACGACCACCGTGGGTTCGGAACCGTCTCTGCCGCAGGCCGACGTCGTTTCTTTAATCTTGACGGGCACACTGACTTCAACCGAACAAAACACTTCGGTCCTGGCGCAATCGGGTTTGGGAACCGCCGCGAGTCTCTTGACTGACGCTTTGATCAATGCGCCGATTTCGCGCGCCAGCAACAAACTATTCGGCCTGAGCCGCCTGGAAATCAATCCGGTGATTTCCAGCACCAATTCCACACCGACGGCCCGACTGACGGCCGCGAAGCGGATTACGAAAGACATGACGGTGACCTACTCGACCAACATCGCCTCCGATCCCAACCAGATATTGTCGGTTGAATATCGCGTGTCGAATCGGATGTCGTTCGTCGCCGAATACCAGCAAGGTTCAAACCGGAATTTGGCCACGCGAAATAACAATTACAGTTTCGAGATCAGGTTCCGGAAGAGATTCTAGTGAAGCAGCAGGCGGAAAGCAGGAAGCAGAAGGCAGAAGGCAGCAGGCAGAAAGCAGAAGGCGGGCGTGATCAAATAAAAGGCGTGCGTCGCCTGATATTTTCCTGCCTACTGCCTACTGCCTTCTGCCTACTGGTTTTTTCCGCCGTTTCTGCCCAGGTCGGTGATTACGAAGGCCGGCCCATCGCCGCGGTC
>CBFHBI010000102.1:0-7730 GCA_965653755.1 uncultured Blastocatellia bacterium | reverse complement strand
TGAATGAATACGATGATAAGTCGGCGAAGGTGTAGGCACGGGCGATGTTTGAGGCCCCGCGGTGGTCAGTACCATCCGCGTCAGCGGATGGAACAATGGATCGAGGTGTGCTTGTCATCAGTATCTATCGACCCATCCGCTCACGCGGACGGTACTGACCCCATGTTGTAAATCTCCGGCTCTCCCTCTGGCCGCGTCTTCCAGCGGCGATGAATCCACAACCACTGATCGGGATAACGGCGAACGTAATCTTCGACCACGCGCGTGTACTGTTGCGTCAAGCAGCGCACGTCTTCGGCTTCATCGCCGGTGCGTTCAATTCTGAGCGGCGGATCGATTTTAAGCACGAAGCGCCGACGAGCATCATCCCACGGCGCGAAAACCGGCAGCACCGGCGCGCCCGTTCGCAGCGCAAGTTTAGCAACAATGAATGTCGTTGACGCGGGCCTGCCAAAAAAATCGACAAAGATGGCTTCCCGCTCGAGCGTGTTCAAATCGACGAGAATTCCGAGCGCCTCTTTTTGCCGCAGAGTCTCCAGCATTTCCCGCGCAGCAGATGTCTTGTCGATGGTCCGATTGCCAAAACTCCGCCGCGCGCGATCAATCATGGCTTCGATCTTCGGATTGTCGATGGGGCGCACGAGAAAACTCAGAGGATATCCAAACAAGGAGAGACCAAAACTGGAAAGCTCCCAGCCGCCGATGTGCCCGGTGAAAAGAATTACGCCGTGCTCCCCTTGCAGCGCTGCTTGCAGATGATCGAGACCTTCGCACTCGATCAATGCCTTGAGGCTGTCACCCTCGACTCTCGTAAAGCGGCTGAAGATTGGCAGCAGCCGGCCCAGATTCTTGAACGAGCCGAGCAGTAAACGGCGGCGCTCTGGCTCCGGCAAATTTGGAAACGCCAATTGCAGGTTGCGTTCGCCAGTCCGTCGCAGTTTGGGAAACCAAAATCCCAATCTGGCGATCACGCGCGCGAGAGCGATGCCACTGTTCAAGGGTAGCGCGCGAAAAACCCCCAGCACGGCGCGCGCCAGGCAATACTCAAAATTGATCTGAACACTCCCCTTTTTGGCCATCGCGAAAGACGCGTAGTTTAGCGTATCGCACCGACAAAGTCCGGCGCTACTGTTTCGATTTGAGCCCTTTAAACGCTGGGCAGGAGATCGTCCGGGTGATATATTCCCGAACGCCGGCGCGCGGAGTGTCGTATTACTAAGTCTGAAGGGCCTCGGTTATTCTCTCCGCGCCGATTTCGGAATACATGCCCCTGACGCAACACAATTCGGCCGCAAACACTTGTTCGATATTGATCGTCGAGAACAGCGACGACATCCGCGCTGGTTTGCGTCAGGAAGTCGAGCAACTGGGACACGACGTTACTCTGGTAACAGAGCGTGCCGAGGCTTTGGCTTGTGAAGACAAGGGCGATTTCGATCTGCTCGTGAGCGACTTGATTAGCGAGGTCGCGACGGATGGCGATGTTGTACGCTCATTCAAGCTGGCCGTCACCAGCCAGCCGGGACGCCGGGCCACTCCCGCGCTGCACAATTTGATTGAGCGAACTTTGTCATTCAAGCTGCGTTGCATCGATGCCGTCGAAGGGTTGAGCCGCCTGCGCGAAAAGATCGATCTCGAACTGCCGAGCGATCTCACTTTAATGAACGCCGTGCTCGAATACCTGCTCGATCGCGTCGCCAAGTTGGGATTAATCGAAGTCGAGCAATCGAATTTGTTCGTGGCGCTCGACGAAGCTTTCGTCAACGCTGTCAAACATGGCAATCGTCACGATCCGGAAAAACTCCTGCGCGTGACGGCTGAGTTGTCGGCCCGCGAAGCGATCTTCACCGTCGAAGACGAAGGCGACGGCTTCGACGTGCGCGAGATTCCCGACCCATGCGATCCGGCGAACCTCTTCAAATCGAGCGGCCGGGGCGTGCTGCTGATCTACAACATCATGGACGAGGTCGAATACAGCGAGCGTGGAAACAAGTTGAAGATGGTCGCGCGGCCAAAGCCTAAAGCATTGCAAAATGACAATTGAAAATTTGAATCTGCTAATGGAACGCGGGCATCCTTGCCCGCATGAGCGCGTAGCGCGAACAAGACGCGTACAGTTGTAGTTGCTCAAAGGATTGCGTGCGCTGCGCGCGCTTTGCGGGCAGAGATGCCCGCGCTCCAGTCGCGACGAACAATTTTCAATTTGCATTTTGCAATTTTCAATTTTCAATGTCTTCTCTTCCTCCGTCGACTAGCCGCTTTCGCCGCGACTACCTATACTGGCTGGCACCTTCTCTGGTCGCGCTAATTCTCACTCTCATCTATCTCAACCCCTTCATCGGTGATTGGGATGGACTCGACTACACAATCTTTTCTTTGCATGCGCGGCCGTCGTCGATGGCCCTGGGCCGTTCGTTATTCACGCTTTTCAACTTTGCGCTTTATAAGTTCGCGCATGCCATCGCCGGCATCCAGCCGCAACATGCTTATTTGCTTTTCAAGTATGCCGTGGTGATTGAAACGCCGCTCGCGGTCATCGCTTGCTGGGTTTTGGCGCGCGACCTCACGGGGTCCGTCAAGAGTGCGACCCTGGCGGCGTTAATGATCGCGTGCTCGCCCATCCTCGTGATCTACGGTGGACAAGTGATGACCGAAATTCCCTCGGTGCTGCTGACGGCGCTCGCTTTGGCGGTTCATCTGCGCGGGATAAAGCAGCAGCAGCGTTGGTGGCTGATTTTTGCCGGCGCCGCTTTGTTGGGATTGGGGGTGAACCTGCGAGAGACCGTCGGGCTGTACGCACCCTGGCTGGCGCTGGCGCCGTTCGTCGCCGGATGGAAATTCAACGGGCGCACGATCGCGATTCTCGCCGGCTCGCTTTTGATCTTTGTCGTTGTGGCATTTGGCCCATTCGCAATTTGGTACGAGGCTTCAACGGTCTTTCGACTTGATTGGCATACGTGGCTGTCATCGATGCAGAGTGAATCAGAACGGCACCCGATTTCGGTCGGTAACCTGAAGCCGTTTCTGATTTACTTTTTCATGTGCGCGCCGCTCGTCTCCATCGGATTGCCGTTTGCGGCATGGAAGGAATGGCGGGAGCGCGGCTTCACGCTTGCTCTTCTCGCCGCCCTGATCGGAGTACTCGCTACGCTCGCGCTGTTCTTCAATTACAGCACGACGATCAACTGGCGATATTTCCTCACGGGCCTACCCGCAATGGCGCCGCTCGCGGGCGATTTCTACACGCGGATTCAAGCGCAGAGATTTGGCGGCGAACGCCGCGGATTTGTTAGCGCAATCGTCGGCATTGCATTCATCGGCGCTTTGATGATCGTGCTGGTGCCGCCTGCGGGGAATGAATATTTCAATCGTCTGGCCCAGGCCAAGACTTATGACGCACGTTTAAAATTGATTCCACGCGACGCGGTAGTCATTGCCGGCGCGCAAACAGTTGCAGTCCAATATTGGCGCGGCATCGGTCTCGGCGAATGGGATTGGATTGGCGTCGGCGCCGGCTGGCCCGCGGGACAGCTTGAATCGAAAATCGACGAGCACTTGAAAGCCGGCCGCCGAGTTTTTCTCGATGCCGACCCGCGTTGGTGGCTGCCGTGCGAATGGCACCTGACGGAGGTAAAGGAACTCGCTCAAGTTGAACCACACTTTCATTTCAAACAGGTGGCCCCGACGATTTATCAGATCAAAATGATCGACGATCCATCGGCTACAGATCATCCTCACCTGGAAAACTTATTGCCTGAGAAGCGGCCTGAAGAAGTGAAGAAGTGCTTTGACTCGGGATGACCATCGAATCTTCTCAATCTAGCGACGAATGACCAGGCTAATTTATCTGAAAAGGCTGATGACCGGTTGCGTGAGCTTCTCGACAACGTGTGACCAAGATAGCTTCATCGCCAGGACTTTTTCCCGGCCGCGTTCACCCATCTGCCGCGCGCGGTTCCGATCGAAATACAGTTCATCAATCGCCCGCGCCACAGCTTCCGGTGTCGGATCGACAATCAAACCTTCGCGGCGGTCTTCGATGAACTCGGTCGCGCCGCCGCCGTCGCGCGCGACGATCAGAGGCTTGCCGGCGTACATGGCTTCCAGCGACACGTATCCATAATCTTCGTCCCAGGGCAGATAACAAACGGCCAGCGCGTCGCGATACAGCTGCAACATCTCCTCTTCGGAAACAAAGCCGCGCAACTCGACTCGCTGCCTGGTTTTTCGATCCCGCTTGATGAGCGACTGGTAATGGTCCAACTGTCTGCCGCCGCCGGCGAGAATGATCTTCGCATTTGATTTGAGGTGGCGCGCTGCTTCAATCAATACCTCCTGTCGCATTTGCGGCTCGAGGCGGCTGGGATAAAAAATGTAATCGCCCTGCGCGCCGGGCACGAGCAGTTCCGCGCGCGGCGGCGGATGATACAGCGGCTCGCTTTGGATTTGGTTGAAGCGCAGCATTCGCGCGGCCACGTTTTGAGAATTGGCATAAACCTTCAAGGCGCGCGGAATGAATTTCTCGTCCGCCTGTTTCACGAACAACCTCGTGCGCGCGCCGTCGGCATAATTATGAAAATCATCATAGTCAGTGCCCGCCATGTCATACGCGGACCGATACTGATGAATGACCCACAAAACTTTGCGCGGGTGCTCGACCAGATAGGCGGGAAACTTCATGCCGATCACCATATCGACGGGTTTGCCGTTGGCTGCGGTCACATCAAGCATGCGCCAGGCTAAAGCGCTGCGGATGATTTCGCGCGGCGGATACCATTTGAATGGCAGCGCAACCACGTCGGCTGTATGACCGGCTTCGATCAAGGCGCGGCGCAGGTTCTCGACGTGCAACTCTGCGCCGCCCGAGACGAATGGCACTTGCGCTGTGCAGATGAGTATGTTCATAAAGCGCGTCGCAACTCTGCAGTCAGTGCCATCCGCGTCAGCGGATGGGATCGAGAAGTTTCATTTGCCGATCATCTTGATAATCCGCTGACGCGGATGGTACTGACTCCGCTTCTAATCACGCACCGCCACGATGGTCGAACGAGTTTCCAAACGATCGCCGTGTTCGTAGCGGTATTGCGCCTCGGTGATTCGCGCGATGCTGAATCCCAGAATCTTCAGTATCTCGCGATACGCGCCCACGGAGTAACGCCACCACGTGAAGTCATAATCTGGATTGTCGGCCGTCGGCTCGAGCCGGGCGATTCGCTCTTCAGTCGGCAACAGCGGCGTGACGATGATCATTGTCTCGCTGGTCAGTCGTGCAATCGAAGCCAGCGCCGTGATCTGATCGTTCAAGTGCTCGAGCACCGCGCCGACAATCGTTACCTCGAATTGGCCCAGCTCCAGCGGCAGCCGAAAAATGTCGCCATAGAAAACTTTCGCCTGCGATTTCAGCAGTCGATGGCAAAGCCAATACGCATTCTTCCATCTTTCGACTTCCGCCGTGTGGTTCGCGACGAACGTTTCGTAATCGCGATAATACGATTTGTCTTTGAACGGAATGAACGCCTGCTGTCGCGCATCGGCCAAATCAAACGACACAACTCGCGAGGCGTTACGTTTTTCCGATTCGAAGCTGAGAAACCCCGTGGCCGTGCCGATGTCGAGCACGGATTTGCCGGCTACTGAAACACCGCCAACGTAATCATCGAATCTTTCGCGGAGGTCCCATTGACCGCGCACGACGCCCAGGCCGGGCAGCTCCATCGTGTGATAGAAGAAACAATCTTCGAGTCGTTCGACGAATCGTGGCGGCGCGAACAATGATTTGCGCTCGTTCACACTCTCAGTGGCGTTGACCATTTCCGTCATCGGTCGCTGCTTACGTCAGCGCCATTGTAAATCGCGCTGCAAACATCGCCGTCATCAAGACAAACAAAGCGACAAAGATAGTCCGGATTAACTGATCGACGCGCGTCGATCGTACCGCGCTTCCGAGCGCGATGAAGATTGGAAAGCAAGCGGACATATAGCGAGCGATCGAAATCAGTCCCGTGGTTGACAGAAACAACAACACCATCGCGGCAACGTACACCGCCAGCGCATATTGATGTTGTCGGACGAGAAGATAGACCGCCACCAGGGCCACTATCGCCGCCAGAAAATTCAACAGGACAAAGTTCCACGGCAAGGCAATCGTGGACGGCTGCTTCAGATAATCCCACAGCGGCATTAGAAAAAATCCGAACCGCCGCACCCATGGCGCCTTGGCCGGAGCCAGCAGCTCACCGCTCCACTTCCAAGAGAGCAACATGAACACCAACATTCCCACCGGCACCAGCGCTAGCGCTGCGACCTGCTTGAACGATCGGGGTTTGGCTCGCTGCCACCAAAGGACCAACAGCGCCGGCAGCAGCAGGAACCCATTCAATCTGGTTGCCGAGGTGACCGCGCCGAGAACTCCGCTGCCTAGCCATCCGTTTTTGATCGCGGCATAAAAGCTCGTCACCGTGAGAAAAAGGAAGACCGACTCAGTCATCGGCAGCGAGAAGAAGTAACTGACGGGAAAAAACGCGAGATAAAAAAGTGAACGGCCGGCGGTCGCTTCATCATAGCCAAAAGCAATCACCAGTTTGTATAGAAAAACCAGTGCGCCAAAGAAAAACAGATGCGACAGAAGGCTTCCGCCGATCAGCACATCGAGTCCCGCCTTCCCAATCGTCCACAGCAGCGCCGGCAAAACGGGACAAAACCCATAGAGGTTCGGTTTGGTAACGTCGCTGCCAAAGGGTCGCCGATCATAACCGTCGCGACTGAGAGTAACGTAGTGGTTCACGTCGCCCTGCGCGATCGTTTCACGCAACGTGCTGGCGACCGGAGCGTGGCTTAACGAAATCGCCGCATTGCGGCCGGCGATCGGTCCGTTTGGCCCTGAGCCCGCTTCAGGCGCGCCAAATTTAATTTGCCCAACCGCGATAAAGATGATGAAGACAAGTCCACGGCTCAGCAGGAACACGAACAGCGATTCGCGAACACTCGCGTCGAAGAATCGGCCGGCGCGTGCAAAGCTAGCAGAGAACATCAGTTAGATTATCGCAAGCGGGTGTGAATTTTGGCGCTTCAATCTCTTGAGACAAAATGAATTCGGTTATGCCGTCTGATGTGCGGAAGCGTTCCGCGCTTTCGTAAGCATCTGTTAGTTAAATCGGGCTTTGCCCTGTCGCTGGGCAGAGCCCAACTCTCAATACGTTGCGGGCCGGAAGGCCATAGGCCTTCCGCACATCCTGGCGGCAGATCCGCAAAATCTCCCTCAAAACTCTTTGGACTTCCAAGCTCGGATGGAGCCGACGGTCAAAAGTAGCAACGCAATTGCAGAAATCGCGAGCCCGATAAACACCGATTTCGGCCGATAAATAAATTCGACGGTGTGCTCGCCTGACCCTACAAACACGCCGCGCAGGTTGTAGTCCGCTCGCAGAGTTTCCACGAACTGGCCATCGACGTACGCGCGCCAACCGGGGTAATGATTCTCGCTTAAGACCAGCAGCGCCGGCGCGTCTGATTTGGTAATCAGCTCGATTCGATCAGGTTCGTAGCGAGTGATCTGCGCCTGGCCGACGGAACTAGAGCGAACCTCGTTTCCGAGCGGTGTTTCGATCAAGACTGTCGTCGCCGGATTCCAACGCGTCCCATCAGCGAACCTGCCGCGGCGAATTACGTCCAGCATCGCCGGCTCATCAAGGGCGATTGCTTGTGAAGCCAGCCAGGCGCGTGGCAGGGCT
>CBFHBI010000101.1:0-7734 GCA_965653755.1 uncultured Blastocatellia bacterium | reverse complement strand
CACTCAGCCGGCAGGATCGAGCGACGCCGGCAGCCGTAGCCGCATCGTCGCAATGGGTGAAAGATGACTTGATACGCCACTACCGACTGGCGCCGGAGAGAGTACAAGTCATTCCCTGGGGTCCGCCGAGTCAGCCAATTGCCGAGCCTTCGCCCAGCGACACGGCGCGTGTGCGCGAGCGACATCAACTTGCTGAACCGTTTGTTTTGTATCCCGCCATGACCTGGCCGCACAAGAATCACGTCAGGCTGCTCGAAGCGTTGGCTCGTTTGCGCGACAGTCAGAACATGACCCTGAAGTTGGTTTGTACGGGTTCGCCACTCGAGCCGTACTGGACTGCGATCCAAAAACGGATAGCGGAACTGGCACTCCAGTCGCAGGTGCATTTCACCGGGTTCATTTCGCAAGTTGAATTAAGAGCGATCTACCGGCTGGCTCAATTCCTGATAATGCCCACGTTGTTCGAATCGGATAGTTCTCCAATCTATGAGGCCTGGTTGGAGGGATTGCCCGTCGCATGTTCAAATGTGACGTCATTGCCGGCGCAAACCCTCGATGCGGCGCTGCTATTTGATCCTTATGACGTCGGAGCGATTGCGCAGGCGTTGCGCGAAATGGCAACTGAGGATCGATTGCGGGCCAACCTGCAGGCCGCAGGCTTCGAGCGACTCAAGGATTATCGATGGGATCGCACGGCGAAGGCCTACCGCGCTTTGTATCGCCGCGCGGCTAACCGTTCACTAAGCGAGGAGGATCGTTGGCTACTGAACTGGGATTGGATGAGAGAACCGCGCAAGACCGTGGAGGCATCGACGTAATGCCCAAGCGCTTTATTCCGGTGGCAGCTCCCGTGCTGTCAGGCAATGAGAAGAAATACGTTCTCGATTGCCTGGAAACGAACTGGATTTCTTCGATCGGCAAATACGTCGAAGCTTTTGAATCAGAATTTGCCCGGTTCTGCGGAGCGGAACACGCCACCGCCTGCTGCAACGGCACTGTAGCCCTTCATCTGGCGCTGATGGCGCTGGGCATTGGTCCCGGCGATGAAGTTATCGTGCCCACCTTAACATACGTGGCCACGGCGAATGTCGTCAGGTACTGTGGGGCGGAGCCTGTTTTCGTCGAGTCTGAGCCGCGCGCCTGGAACATCGATCCCTCGCGTATCGAAGAAAAAATTACGGCGCGTACCCGGGCGATCATTCCGGTGCACCTTTATGGTTATCCCGCCGATATGGATCCAATCATGGACCTTGCGCAGCGTCATCGACTGTTTGTGATCGAGGACGCCGCGGAGGCGCACGGCGCCGAATATAAAGGCCGAAAGGTGGGTACCATTGGCGACGCCGGAGTGTTCAGCTTTTACGGAAACAAAGTCATCACTACCGGTGAAGGTGGGATGCTCGTCACAAACGACAGTCAGCTGGCCGAACGCGCGCGTCACTTGAAAACCCAGGGCGTCGATCCCAGCAAACGTTATTGGCACACAACCATAGGCTATAACTATCGGATGACCAACCTTACCGCCGCCGTAGGCCTCGGGCAGTTAGAAAAGATTTCGCAGCATTTGACGAGGCGTCGCGAGATAGCCGAGTGGTACCGTGAAGATCTGGTTGACTGTGGGCTCGAATGGCAGCAACAGGAAGTCTGGGCCCAGCCGATTCACTGGATGGTAAATGTCCTGGTTGAGGGTGGTCTGGACCGTGACGAGGTTATGCGGCGGATGAAAGATGCCGGCATTGAGACGCGCCCGGTGTTTTATCCAATTCATTTGCTCCCTCCCTATCAGGCGGACGGCTTGAGTTTTCCTGTTTCGGAGCGAATAGCACGTCGTGGAATCAGCTTGCCGACGTGGTCAGGCCTGACGCGCGAAGACATTAGCTACGTGTCAGAGAATTTAGCGGCGATCTTGCAGACGGTGGCCGCGTAGGTCTGCTGCGACGAGGCGGCCGCGGCTTGTTAGGTCAATACAGTTCACGGGTTGGTTTGGTTGAATGGCTGAAACATTAGGATCTCTTTGCGACAAACTCGCCACCGTCAAGCTGAAGCTTTGGCACACCGACGATGCCGATCGATTGCAGAGCCTGGGCGCGCAGGAGAAACAACTGCAACAAGAGATTGACGAGTTTATGGGCGCGGCGATGTCCGGCGATATCCCGCTCGAGCGGCTGACCTTCGCGCAGAATAAAGTCTACAAAAAAGAAGGCAACGTCGTGCCCGAATTCAACGGGACGTTGGGTGAGAGCTTCGCGCAACTCGCGCACACCGTTTGTAAACTGTGGCACGTGCAGGAAAAGGTTTACGAGTTCGAAACGATCCCAATCGATCAGAAAGATGCGGTCATCAAAGAACTCGCCATCGTGAATCTCGAAAGAAATCAATGCATGGACAATCTCGATCAGCAATTTCGTGAACTCGTCGCAACCGTGCGTGCCAAGTAACTAGTTCACTCCCCCGTCGTCTTCACCAAACATATGCACTATCACTTGATTGGAATCTGTGGGACAGCAATGGCCTCGCTGGCTGGCATGCTCAAGGCGCGCGGCCATCGCGTCACGGGATCGGACGAGAACGTGTATCCGCCGATGTCAACGATGCTGGAATCAATCGGCATCGAGATCATGCGCGGATATAACGCCGCCAACCTAACGACTGCGCCCGATTGTGTGGTGGTGGGTAATGCAATTCCGCGCGGCAATCAGGAAGTCGAAGAGACACTCAATCGCGGGCTCGTCTATCGATCTCTGCCGGAAGTGTTGAAAGATGAATTCATTCGCGGACGGCGTTCACTGGTTATCGCCGGCACTCACGGCAAGACCACCACGACCAGCCTCGCGGCCTGGGTAATCGATCAAGCCGGTTTGAATCCGTCCTTCATGGTTGGCGGTGTCGTGCAAAACTTTGGAGTCAGCTTTCGGGTGACCGACGGCGACTACTTCATCATCGAAGGCGACGAATACGATACCGCTTACTTCGACAAAGGACCGAAGTTCATGCATTACCTTCCGGAGATCGCGGTGGTCAACAACATCGAATTCGATCATGCCGACATCTACCAGGATCTCGACGCGGTGAAGCTGGCGTTTCGCCGTTTGATGAATATCGTGCCGGGCAACGGCCGCTTGATTGTCGGCTGGGATAGTCCACCCGTGCGCGAAGTAGTCGCATCGTTTGGACAAAAACTTTTCACGAAGCTCGAAACTTTCGGCACTTCTGACGACGCCGAGTGGCAGGCGCGCGAGATCGATTTTTGCAACGGCCTTACGAAATTCGACGTCTGGCGCGCAGGATCGAAATGGGCAGAATTCGCCACCCCGCTAATCGGCGATTTCAACGTGCGCAATTGTTTGGCAGTGATTGTCGCCGCCGATGCCTGGGGAGTCGATCGAAAAACAATTACAGAAGCCCTGGCTGCTTTTAAAAGCGTCCGGCGCCGCTGCGAAGTACGCGGCGAAGTAAACGGCATAACAGTCATCGACGACTTCGCCCATCATCGCACGGCGGTCCGCGAGACGCTCGCCGCGCTACGCACCAAGTACGCTGGCCGCCGCATCGTCGCCGTCTTCGAGCCGCGATCGCGCACTTCCTGTCACGCAACTTTTCAAAGCGCTTACATCGACGCGTTTGCGCCGGCTGATTACGTGATTGTTTCGCGCGTGTACGATGCCGGGCGGGCCGCCGAAATGGGTGGCGTGCTGGATATTGAGAGACTAATTGACGATGTCGCTGCGAGCGGCAAACCGGCGTTCGCGATCACCGATGTCACTGAAATTGTCGCGGCCTTGAAGCACGAGCTCCGTCAGGGTGACGTGGTCGCGATCATGTCGAACGGCGCCTTCGGCGGAATCCACGAAAAATTACTGACAAGCCTCGCTTGACTGCGTTAGAATCCTCCCGACCAATTGCCAATCACTGCGGATATTAGCCCGATCTCGTAGCGAGATTACCCACTGCAAGGGTAGACCGGCGGCATTTTCCCGACACTCTTTGTTTGCTGCCGAAGGCACGTTTCTTGCGCATTGCCAACGAAATATTCGGAGGTGTCTGTCGTCATGAAGAAGACTTCCAAGCCGCAGCCGGGACTTGCGATCGCGTTGATCGCCTTTGGATTTAGCAGGCTATTCCGCACGAGGGCGCTCGCCTGTCTGATCTTGCTTGCAGGAGCCTTTTCGATCACGGGCCAGACACTCAAATTCAAATCACCGGTTACTTATCCCGCCGGCTCGCCATACGTGGTTACTTCGGGTGACCTCAACGGCGACGGCAAGGTGGACATCATCGCGGGCAACGTCACGAACAACAATTTGGTGGTGGTTCCCGGAAAAGGCGACGGTAGTTTTCTGGCGCCTTTGATTTATCACCTGGCCGCCGCACCTTACGAAGTCGTCGCTGGTGACTTCAATCGCGATGGCCGTCTCGATGTGGTCACCGCCAATCCCTACGCCTCAAACATCAGTGTCCTGCTGGGCAACGGCGATGGATCGTTTCAGGCGCCGGTGAATTATGCGGTCGGCACTTTTCCCAATCACATCATGGCAGCGGATTTCAATCGCGACGGATATTTGGATCTGGTTTTGTTTGGCGGAGGTCCGAGCGCGACCCTTTACGTGCTCCTAAACAACGATGATGGGACATTCAGGAATGGCAGCGTTTACAGCCTCGTTAAATCCGGGCCGCTGGGAATCGCCGACGTCAACGGCGACGGCAAATTGGACGTCATCGTCGGGACGACGATGCCGGCCGATAACAAGATCATCAAAACCGTGAGTGTCTTGCTCGGTAACGGAGACGGCACTTTGCAAACTCCGATTGACACCGATGCCACAATCTATCCAGGCGGCAGCGGACCATATGCGATCGTCATGGGAGATTTCGATCGCGACGGGAAGGTCGATATTGCTTTGGCCGACGAGTACCTGAAAATTATGAAGGGCAACGGCGATGGCACGTTCAAACCGCCGTCCTTTAATTTTCACCTTCACAACACTACGACTGATCTAAAGGCGGGCGATTTTAATGGCGACGGCAAGATCGATTTGGTCACCACCGGCATCTTTGGCGGCGGCGCCCTGCAAGTTTTATTGGGCAATGGTGATGGCACATTTCAGGACCTCGGCGATCAGGCGAGCGGCGGCGGTTGCGTCTCGGTCGTGGTAGCCGATTTCAATGGTGACACCAGGCCAGACCTGGCCGCGAACGTCGGTGGTCAATTAACGGTCGCGCTGGTTAACGCCACGCCCGGCAACGTCGATAACACTGATTATTTCGTCCATCAACAATACGTGGATTTTCTCGATCGTGAGCCGGATGCGTTGGGTTTCGGTTTTTGGAGCAACGAAATTAGTTCATGCGGCACCGATACGGCCTGCCAGCAGACCAAACGGATCAATGTATCGGCAGCCTTCTACCTGTCGATCGAGTTTCAGCAGACGGCCTACCTGGTCGAACGGATCTACAAGGCTTCGTATGGCGATGCGACTGGCTCTTCAGCAACGAATGGTACGCATCAAATGGCGGTGCCCATCGTTCGCTTGAACGATTTGTTGTTCGATACGCAACAAATCGGCGAGAACGTCATCGTAAATCAGCCGGGATGGAGCAGCGCGCTCGAAACGAACAAGCAACAATTCGTCAATGAATTCGTCCGCCGTCCGCGCTTCACCGCGGCGTTTCCGAACGCCCTGACGCCGGCAGCGTACGTCGATCGCCTCAACCAGAATTCCGGCAACCCGCTTTCGTCCGCCGATCGGCTTGCAGTCATTGCCTTATTTGGCAGCGCGGCGGATTCGAGCAACGTCGCGGCGCGCGCCCAGGCATTACGCCAGATTGCCGAAAATGCGAATTTGTATCGCGCCGAATTCAATCGCGCATTTGTGTTGATGCAATACTTCGGTTACTTGCGGCGCAACCCTGACGAAGGTCAAAACAGCGATTATTCAGGATATGAGTTTTGGCTGAACAAGCTGAACAGCTACAACGGCGACTTCATCGGCGCCGAAATGGTCAAAGCCTTTATTACCTCGAACGAATACAAAAGCCGCTTCACCCAATAGCAACGGAGCGCAGGCATCCAGCGGAGCGCAGGCATCCTTGCCTGCGGTCCACCGGCATCCCTGCCGGTGCTTTATTTTGAATTAAATGCGGGCAGGATGCTCGCGCACCGCACGCAGGATGCGTGCGCTCCGTCGGGACACCTATTGCGCGCCGACAATTTTCCAGTTGTTGTCCGTCTCGGTTGGGATCGTCTTGTGCTTTTCGACCCAATCGATAATCAACTCGCGCACTTCCGCGCTGGAACGATAAACCACCGGCGCATTCTTGAACATGTCGTAGCCGCCGCCGCCGTTGACCCGATAGTTGTTCGTCACCACCTTCAGTTTCTGCGTGGGGGACAAGGGCTGGCCCTTAAATTTCAAATTCTGTATTCGTTGTCCAAATGGTTTAGTGAGATCGATGTCGTAATCAACGCCTTCTGCCACGTCGAAGTTGTAGCCCGGCACCCGTTGATCGACCATTTGAGCGAGAGTTTTATTCTGCTCGTACTCGCGAAAGTACTGGGCCGAATGTTCGAGTGCGTCCTTCAACTGCTGTCCGCTCAACTCCAAGGTCACCAAAGTATTTTCATATTCATAGAGCCCGGCGATATCGCGCACCGTCACAGGTCCTTTTGAAATGCGCGCGCGGTCGTTGAAGCACGCGGCCATCGATACGTCCGCGTTGCCGGCTTCGAGTTGCACCCGTTGAATCAGATCGATGATCGCGCTGTCATGAAAGCGGCAACCGTTTGCGGTTAACTCTGCGCTCGATTCACCAATCGCGCGGCTCAGCCAAGCCTGGGTCTCTTTGTCATAAGGCTCGCCGATCTTCGCAATCTCAGCATCGATTTCCGTTTTTTCGGTCACTGGAATTGTTCGGGCGGATTTGGCCATCACGTGCCAACGGGCACTGGCGTCCTTTTCTAAATAGAGATCGACTCGGGCAACGTGGCTGGCCCACCGATTGGCTTGAGTGAGCAGCACGTCTTCATAAGGAACAAAGCTGAGCGACGTGCCTGACTTCGATATCAGAGAGCTTAGTTCGCTCCGGACGGTAAGCGAGGGCATTTCGCGATGCGTATGTCCCATTAAAATCACGTCGACGCCGGGGACTTGCCGCGCGATTGCAATAGCAGCATTCTCATTCGGCACTTGCGAAGGACTTGGAATTCCGGTGCGCAAATCTTCTTCTAGTCCCATATGCATTGCGATCACGACGATGTCTACCTTCTCCTTCTCGTAAAGAATGCGTACCCATTTTTTCGCTTCGCTCACCGTCTCGTGAAATTCGAGACCGGCATAATTCGGTTTGTTCTCCCAATTCGGAATGCCCGGCGTCGTCAATCCGAGAATACCGATGCGGACGCCTTGCACTTCTTTAATGATGTAAGGCTTGTAATGCGTCGTCATCGTTCCCGTGTCATAAGTGTTCGCCGAGAGCCACGGAAACTGCGCTTCACCGCGCGCCTTGTTCAGCACCTGCAAACCAAAGTTGTATTCATGATTGCCAACCGTCATCGAGTCGTAATGCAGAGCGTTCATCGCCAGCATCATCGGATCGGGCGGCGAGTTGTTGCGCTTGTTGTGAAAGTATTCGAGCGGTGTGCCCTGGATCGTGTCGCCCGAATCAACCAACAATAAATCTGGATTGTTCTTGCGCGCTTCCTTGACCAGCGTGGCGACTTTGGCGATGCCGACGTTG
>CBFHBI010000100.1:0-7758 GCA_965653755.1 uncultured Blastocatellia bacterium | reverse complement strand
GGATATCGGTCCGGATTGTCGGTAGTAAAAATCGTCGCATCGACAATGGCCACGAGCACCCGCGGGTCTTGGAATATGTTTGGATTAGCGGGTTGGTTCGGTTGGTTCGAGTTCGGACGCGGTGGCGGCTGTGGCGCACCCCCGCCCTGCTGCTGATTCGCCTGCAGCTGCGAACCGGCGAGCGCTTCGCGATGAAATTGATCGATCGCTTCTCGCATTTCGCGCAGAGCCTCATGCAGTTGCTGCTCCTTCTGGCGCTTAACTGAAACCTGGACCAGCGGCACAATGCCCAGCGTGAGAATCGCGAGCACCGCCACCGTGATTACCAGCTCGATCAGAGTGAAGCCGCGGATCCCAGAAGGCAGTAGGCGGTAAGCAGTAGGCAGCAAAAACCGACTTTCGCCGTCCTCTGCTTTCTGCCTTCTGCTTTCTGACTTCTGCTTTCTGCCTTCTGCCTTCATTACTTCACCGTCAACTTCACCGGTTCGATCTGCAGGAGCAGCGGCCGGCCATCGCTGGCCACCACGTGCACGTTTGAAAGATCGAATCCAAGCGTGCTGTCACCCGCAGTTAACGCTTCAACATCGATATTGATCAGCGACCCATCAGCCGTCAGCGCCGAACCGGCGGCCGGCGCAATCGACATCAGGATCATGCCGTGCTCGTCGACCGATTGCGTCAGCGTCGGAGCGTTCTTGGCGTTGGCGAACATGCCGCCCATCGAAATCGAATCAACTTTCAAGACCTTCGGATCGAATCGCAACGTCAACACGGCCATGCCCAAGGGCGCGTCAGACTTCACTCGCACCTGCAGTTGTTGCTTATCGCCAACCTTCAATTCAGACTTGTCCGGCGTCAGGCTAACTTCCATCACTGCCGGCGCGAGGTCCGATGATCTATCGACACTCACATCCGGTTTGGGCGCGACATCCACAACTGGACCAATCGCCGTGTCTTGTTTTGCGGTTAAGCTCGTCGCCGAAACATTCGTCGGAGCAGACACCAAATTCTTCAAAGCTGTGGCCACGTCGGCGGTCTGCTTCATCGGCGCATTCTCAGCCGCGGCCAATGTCGCAGATTTAGGTTGCGGCATCGACGCATCCGCTGTTACCGCCGGCATCACACGATTCCCGCCAGCGAACTTGTTCGATATTGCCGGCGTTTCAGCAGCAGTGACATTGCTGATCTGAGCCGGCGCGTTGGCCGCTGCGTTAGCCGGAACCATTTGCGACTCGACCACCTTCGTCTGGGCCACCGCCTCAGCTTTCGCACCGGGCTGGTAAGTGACGGGCTGATCAGCCAGTTGAATGACGGCATCTTTAGGTAACTTGCGCGCGGCGGCAATCTGCTCTTCGCGTTCCGTTTCACGCAGCATTGCTTCGAGCGAGCCAGTCGTCGGCGCCTGCAGCGTGCCGCTGGGCCGCATCTCTTCATCGCGTGGCGTCAAGGCCGGCGCGCGCAACACCCGCGGAGTAACGGCGATAATAATGTCAACTCGGCGGTTTTCTTTCGTCGGCGAGGTAAAGAACCTGCCGAGAACCGGCAGACCGCTGAGAATCGGCAGACCTGCGCGGCCGTTGGATTCGACGTCGGTCGCAACGTTCGCCAGCAACATCGTGCGATTATTTTTCACCCGCGCAGTTCCCGAGATTGTGCGCTCAGTAAAAGTTGGCGTAAGCGTGTTGGCGCCGGTCACGTCCTTTGATTCGATATTCATCTTCACCTGAACATCGAGGTTCGGGAAAACGATCGGCTGGAACTTCAAAGTCAACCCCGTCGTCTCGTAATTGATAACCGGAAAGCCACCCGTCGGAAATCCGTTCGGATTCGTCGGATTCGTTCCGGTTTGTACCCCGAAAGGATAAGCCTGCGCCGTTTGCACCGGCACGCGCTGTCCGATGCGCGCACTCGACTCTTCGTTGTTGAAGGCGTGGATTTGCGTCGAGGCCAAGAGCTTTGAATTGTTCTTGCTCTGAAACATCGTCAAGACCGAAGGCGGAATCACCAATGCCGCGGCCGCGCCGGTTGGCACCAGGCCCACGATGCTGCGAAGGTCGACGCCCGGACTTTGCGTCGGGTTCGTCGTGCCGTTTTGAGTGAGCACCGACAAACCGGGCGATCCGCCAAGATTAAATCCGCCGGCCGAACCGAGTTGATTTCCCAGTTGCAGCAAATCGCTGTGATTCACTTCATAGATGTCGATATCCATCACGACTTCGGCGCGATCCTTGTCGAGGCTGTCGAGCAACTCGCCGATCAGCTTGACGTTCTCGGCCGTGTCGCGAACGGTGAGGCTGTTCGTGTCTTTGTCGGAAACCACGATCGGCTGCGGTCTGCCGACCGAAGCCGGCAGTGCCTGGCCAATCAGGGCCTTGATCTTGTCCGGGTCTGAATTCGCAATAAAGAAAGTGCGCACAACCAGTTGTTGATACTGCGGACGGCGCGCTTGATCGGCAACGAGAATGGTGCGCTTATCGAGTTTCTGGAAGAACAATCCCTCCTGCAGAAAAAGGAAATCCAGCGCCCGCGCCGAGGTCACCTCTTTCAAATTAAGATAGACTGGTCGCGGTTGTGCAAACGTCTGTCGATCGAACATGACGTTGAGATTCAAGTCAGCCGCCAAGGACTTGATCACATTCTTCAGGTCCTGGCCGTTGTACGTGATGTTCTTCACCACCTCGGGCTTCGGTTGGAATTCCGGTTCCTGCGAACGATTCGACTGCTGCGCCGGCGTCCCGCCACCCAACGCGTCATTGGTCGCGGCTGTATCACCGTTAGCCGTGGATGCCGTGGCTCCCTGCTTCACTTGCTCGAGCCGTAGCATCCGCTCCATTTCGGAAACCGCGAGCTGATTCACGGGGTCATATCCGAAAGCCTGGCGGAAGGCGTTGTACGCTCCAACGTAATCGCGTTGCTCGGCAAGCGAGCGTCCCTGCTGCATGAACGTCTGCGACGCATTAAAGATGGCGCGCCGGTAATGCAGTTGATAATCGACGTTGCCGGGATCTTCGGCCAGCGCCAGCGTAAATTCCTGCGCCGCCTTCTCCCACTGTTGCGCGTGCTCAAAATCCAGACCCTTGCGATAATGGTCTTTGCTTCTTTTCGCTAACGCCGACACGGGCAATGCCAACATGCAACCGACGATGGCGAGCGCCAGGATTGAATGCCAACGATTTGTTTGTTTCATAACTAAAACCTCTTCCGGATTACGAGCGTTGGTGCAAAGCCGCCGATGATCGGGGGCCTCTGTTTACACGCGAATGCAGCGAACCAGTTCCGCAATACCAAAAACCTCTGGAGTCTAACACAAAAAAGGCCGATTTAATGGGGACAGGAGACTGAGACTTGATCGGTTCCCCTTGTCGAGGCAGCAATTCTAAGGCCTGCCGTTTAGATTCACTTCTTCGACAAAAGTTACCCTGTTAATTTCATGTAAGGTCGAAATTCCCAAAAAAACTTTTTTCAGCGCCGATTCACGCAGGCTGGTTAGCCCTTCCGCCTCGGCCGCGCGTCGTACTTCAGATCCGGGCCGCCGTTCGACAATCATCTCGCGGATATTATCGCTCAGATCGAGCAGTTCATGAATCGCCGTGCGGCCGCGGTAGCCCGTGTGATTGCAGGCATCGCATCCGACATTTGCATAAAACACTCGGCCGCGATGTTCTTCGGGACGCAGCCCCGATTCGGCCAGTTCCGTATCGGCGGGATGGTATGCGCGCCGGCAGAAGTTGCAGAGCACACGCACCAGGCGCTGGGCCAGCACACAATTCAAAGACGAAACAAAGTTGTAGGGCTCGACGCCCATGTTCAAGAAGCGGCCGATCACGTCGATGACGTTATTCGCGTGCACCGTGGTGAAAACGAGGTGGCCGGTCAAGGCTGATTGAATCGCAATCTGCGCCGTCTCTTCGTCGCGAATTTCGCCGACCATGATCTTGTCAGGATCGTGACGCAGAATCGATCGCAAGCCGCGCGCAAACGTCAGTCCCTTCTTCTCGTTGACCGGGATCTGGGTGATGCCATGCAATTGATATTCGACCGGGTCTTCGATCGTGATGATCTTGTCTTCTTCGTTGCGAATTTCGTTGAGCGCCGCATAGAGCGTCGTCGTCTTGCCCGATCCGGTTGGTCCAGTCACGAGCACCATGCCGTAAGGCTCGGCAATGTAGCGACGAAACTTGCGCAGGTCGTCGGGATCGAATCCGACTACGTTCAGATCGAGATTGCGAAACTCTTCGTTGATCTGTTCTTTGTCGAGAATACGAATGACCGCGTCTTCGCCGTGCACAGTCGGCATGATCGAAACGCGGAAGTCAACGGTGCGTCCTTTGTACTTAACGCGAAAGCGGCCGTCCTGCGGCACGCGCCGTTCGGCGATGTCGAGCTCCGACATAACCTTGATGCGCGAAATCAAAGTCTGGTGATAAGCCAGGTCGATCGGATCGACCTTGGCGTAAAGCGCGCCGTCGATGCGGTATTTGACCTGGACTTCGGTGTCGCGCGTTTCGATGTGAATGTCGGACGCACGCGACTCCATCGCGTTGTAAACAATCGTGTCAACCAGCTTGATGATCGGCGACATCTCGCTGTCGGTCGCCAGCCGATCGAGATCGAGCACCTCTTCGCCCTGCTCAGTTTCGCGCACCAGCGAAATGCGAAAGCCCGAAGCGGCTTCCTGCAGGACGCGTTGCGTCGCGACGCCCTTGCGCAAAACGACGTCGATCGCGCCCGCAGTCGCGACTGCAGGCACGATGCGCGTGCGCAGCGCCCCAGCCAAATCATCCAAACGATCGAGATCGGTCGGATCGGCCATCGCCACGTACAGCTTTCCATTCTCGCGCCGCAGCGGCACAAACTGATGGCGGACCATCAAATCGACGGGCACTTCAGAGAGCAGCGAGTAATCGATCGGCGATTCGCCCTCCTGCGGCAGAAGATTCACGAACGGCAAACGATAACGCCGCGCCAACTCCTTCGCTTCGCGCATCTCCGGCGGTTCATTGGCGCTTGGCAAATCATCTTCGCCATTCGTCATGCCGGCGCGAATCGCATCAGTCACTGTGCCGTCAACTTGTTCGTCAGTAAATTGCTTCATTTTGTAGCCGCTGCCAATCGCGGACCTGCGGCAACCAATTGTTTCTTACGCGCGTCAACCACGGCGCCAAAACCTTCCAGAGTATGAGCACCCAGCAAGTTGAGATCTCCCGGTTGAGCAAAAACAATTTCGTCCACTGTCTCGAAACCGTTAGTTTTGAGAATTGCGTAACCCACATCACGCGTGACAACTTCTCCGTTTGCCATGACGAATTGCTCGTCAGGTTTTCTCACTCGCACGCCAATACCAACTAGAACATCTTGCGGCAGCCAAGTGTATTCCGAACCCGTGTCAACCAACAGCTCATGAATATCGGCGGACTTGTCCTCATCCACCATGTTCTTCACTGTGCAATCAACGTAAAAGACGCCCATAAGCATCGACTATATTACCTCAATGCATCATCGGCCCATTTGAAATCGACTGGATGATCGGCAAGTAAATCGCCAGCAGAATCGTCACCACGACGCCACCCATCACGATCAGAATCGCAGGCTCGAGAGTTGTCGTCAACTGCTCCAATTTTACTTCCGACTCGGCGTCATAAAATGTCGCCACTTCGTCGAGCATCTCTCGCAAGCTGCCCGACCGCTCGCCGATGCCAATCATGTCGATCGCCAAATCAGGCAGCCACTTCGCGGTTTCCAAACTTTCGGTGAATGATCGGCCCTCGCGCACCAGCGGCAGAATCGAGGAACTCCGCTGTCTCAGCTCATGATTTGTGATTGACTCAGCCGCGATCTCCCACGATTCAACCACGGTGATGCCGCCGGCCAGCAGCGTGGCCATCGACCGCGCCGCCTGCGCTGTGGTCATCTGCACCAGCAGCTTCCCTCCCAGCGGCAGTGACAGCGCCGCCCGGTCAATCGTCAGACGCCCCTGTGGCGTGCGCGACCAAACAAAAATTGCGATTGCGGAAATTGTGAGCGTCGGCACCAACCAAAGCGCGTTGTGCACCAGCCATCCGGAAATCGTCAGCACGATTACGGTCACCGTGGGCAGATTATTACCAAAACCCGAGAACAGATCAGACATGCGCGGCACGACATATGTCGTCAGGAAAATGACCATGCCTAGACACGCGAAAAGCAGGAAAGCGGGATACGCGAGCGCGCCGCGAATTTTTCGGCGCAAGCCAACCGAGCGCCGCATGTAGTTCACGTAACGCGACAGCACGTCGTCGAGCGCGCCCGATCGTTCGCCGGCAAGAATGGACGCGGTGTAGATGCGCGGAAACGTCGCGCCCTGCGCCGCGAACGCCTGCGACAAAGCCGCCCCACCACGAATCGCTTCTTCAACTTCTTCAAGCACCACGCGCAGCTTTGCCGAAGTCGCGCGGCGCCGCAGCATCGCGATGGCTTGCAGGATCGGAATGCCGGCGCGCAGCAGTGCCGACAGTTGCTGGTTGAACAGCAGAAAGTCGTTGGCTTTGATCCGCGAACGGCCGCCGGCCGCGCCGCCCCGCGTCAGCAGCGACGCGCCTTCAGTCTTCGGCGCCGTCACCGCGAAAACTTTGAAGCCCTCGCGCTCAAGCCGCGCACGGGCCTCTTGAGCCGCCAGCGCCTCAACGGTGCGCGTGACGATTTCGCCGGCCGGGGTTCCTAAACGAACAGTAAACTCAGCCATCTCTCAAAGTCGGAGTATAACACGCGCGTCTTGTGTCAGAACCGGGAGCGGTAGCGACCGGATCAAGTGGATTGATTAGGTCACTACGATCTTATTAATGAGCGAGTCACGTGATCCGGTCGCTACCGCTCCCGTTTCTGACACTCCGGTAGTGACACGCGCAATCACATCGCAAGTTGCACAAAACGAAATTTTTCGTTGACGGATTCTACGGTTTGAAATATCGTCCGCGCGCTGCCGCCGAAGGAGAGCCCCCATGTCATCAAAATCTGCGCCCGTGCAAACCACGCCACGCGCGAAAACCGGCGAACACTTAGTGCGCGGTCTCAGTCTTTTGGATGCCACGATGATCGTCATCGGATCGATGATCGGTTCGGGCATCTTCCTGGTTTCAGCTGATTCGTCGAAACTCGTGGGCGCGCCCGGATGGCTGCTCGTCGCTTGGGGCGTCGCCGCCGTCCTTACGATCACCGGTGCTTTATCCTGTGCCGAACTCGCGGCCATGATGCCCCGCGCGGGCGGTCAATATGTATTTCTGCGCGAGGCGTATGGTCCAAGTTTCGGATTTCTTTTCGGCTGGGCATTGTTCCTGGTGGTCCAATCAGGAACCATCGCCGCAGTGGCGGTCGCCTTTGCGAACTTCCTTGGGATCCTGGTTCCTTCCGTCGCGTCAGACAATTATTTGATCGCTCCACACGCGATCGGCAGTGCCTACGCGATCAGTCTCTCAACCAATCAAGTCGTCGCCATTGCGCTGATCATGTTGCTGACCATCACCAACATGAACGGACTTAAAACGGGAAAGCTGATTCAAAATACATTTACGTTTACCAAGACCGCGGCGCTGCTGGGATTAGTGGTGGTTGGATTGACGATCGGTTGGAAAGTCGGCTTGCGCAATGGCGCCGCGGCCTGGACCTCTTCGTGGTGGAACCCGACGCTGAATGGATGGAAGCCCGCTGCGTCGCAGTTAGGATTCGAAGCTACAGGAAAAACGCTGCTGGGGTTGGCGCTGATCATGTTATTGGGTCGCGCAA
>CBFHBI010000099.1:0-7810 GCA_965653755.1 uncultured Blastocatellia bacterium | reverse complement strand
CCGCCGCGTGAAATCATCCCGGAGCGGCTTCAGTCTGGTGACGCAGACGATTAGCTACAACACGTGTAACGCAAACTGTTAGTTTGCGCCGCAAGCCAACAAGCTTGCGCGACTGCTGATGCCAAGAATCTATTCAGCCCGCTGGGTGCTTCCGATCAGTTCGCCCCCGATTTATGAGGGCGCGATCGCAATCGAAGGGTCACGCATCGTTTCCGTCGGCGCTCGGGCCGCGATTCTGTCTGCTTTCCCACACGTACCGCACGAGGACTTCGGCCAGGCAGTGATTCTTCCGGGCCTCGTCAACGCTCACTCGCATCTGGAACTCACAGTGATGCGAGGCTTTCTCGAACGGGAAGAGCACGATTTCTTTGCCTGGCTGCGGAAGCTGACAATCGCCCGTCTTAAGATGAGCGATGACGATCTGTTTGTTTCCGCGGCGTGCGGAGCCATGGAAGCAGCACGCGCCGGCATCACCTGTCTCGGCGATTCAAGTTCTTTCGCGTCACAGTCGATGCGTGCCCTGACTAAGATTGGTTTGCGCGGTATCGTCTATCAGGAATCCTTTGGGCCTGATCCAAAACTGGCGGAAGAAAACGTCAAGAAGCTGCGTCAGCAACTCGATGTTTCGCGAACGATTGAGACTGGCACTGTCCGCGCCGGGGTGTCGCCGCATGCGCCGTACACCGTGAGCGGTCCGCAGCTTGAAATGATTTCTCGTCTCGCCATTGATGAGGCGCTGCCGTTTATGATGCACGCTGCTGAATCACAAGCCGAGCAGCAATTCATGCACGACGGGTCTGGACCATTCGCCGAAGGATTGAAAGCACGCGGAATCAAATGGCAGGCGCCGGGCGTTTCAAGTGCGCGCTATCTGGCTGATCATGGCGTGCTCGAAACCAAACCGCTCCTCGCCCACTGCATCACGGTTGACGAGGATGATCTGCATTTGATCAAGAGAGCCAATGCCGGCATCGCGCATTGTCCCAAGTCGAACGCGAAGCTGGGCCATGGCCGTGCTCCGTTTGCTAAGTTTGTTGAAATGGAAATTAGCGTAGGATTGGGCAGCGACTCAGTTGCCAGCAATAACGCCTGCGATATTCTCGAGGAATCACGATTTGCGACATTGTTGGCGCGAGCCACACACTCGAGTATTAAAGACGGCGCCCATCATGCTCTCTTCGCTGCCACGCTCGGTGGAGCGCGGGCTCTCGGACTTGAAGATCGCATCGGCGCTTTGCGCGAGGGCATGCAAGCCGACGTTGCAATTTTCAGTCTCGAAGGATTGCATCAGCAGCCCGTCCGCGATCCCGTCGATGTCTTAATCTTTTCTTCATCTGCACGAGACGTGCTCCTGACCGTCGTCGCCGGCAACGAAATCTACCGCGCAAATCGAGTGATCTCTGCAGATGAAAGCGACCTGCAAGCGCGACTGGTGCATCTCGGGCGCAAACTCGATGATGCAGTGTGACGGCTGACACTTCGTCCCGCGGTCACCTGACCATACCAAGGTGCGCACGACTGCCTACTGCTTACTGCTTACTGCTTTCTGCCTTCTGCTTTATTGTCTCGGCCCCGGCACGCGGGGCCCAAAGGTTGGCCTTATCAACCTTCTATCGTGGACATCGCCGTTACTGCCTTCTTTTCGTAATTGGCGATAACCAAGAGGTTGCCTTTCTCGACGGCGCTTAGCTGCGTGTCGCTGTAAGTGGGGTTGGCTTTGTACCAGTCGAAGCTCTGAAAATATTTCTGCGTCCACTGGTCTTTGAAGACTTTGCCGTGACGAGCGTAAATCTCGTCGCGCATCTTGCGCACGTCTTCGATGAATAGGCCCTGGAGCAACGCCTGGGTAATCGGCTTGTTGCTGATCGAATTGTGCAGTTGGTTTTCGTAAGCGACGATGGTCTCTACGTTCGTCTTGTCAGGGCCACTCAGTTCTTCGTCCTTAAAATTTTCGTTTGGATCGTACCACGGCTGCATGCCGAAGTACTGCTGAATCCACATCGTCTTAAAGATGCGGCCGTGACGCGCGTAGATTTCGTTGCGCAGCAGGCGCAGTTCGTGCAGGCTCAAACCGTGCAACATATTTTCGCTGATGAGCTTATCCTCAAACAGTTCCATGTCGCCCGGCATGAGCGCAACTTTACGTTGCTGCTTGCGAATGCTGTCGATCAGCGCGAGGTTCTTCTGTTCGATGGGGTTTAGCGATTTCGGATTGTATTGCGCCGCGGGCGAATACCAGTAGCGTTCGTCGAAATACTGTTGCAACCACGGCGTGCCGTCAAAGCGCGCGCCGTGAATCGCTTCGATCTCCGCCGCGATTACCGTCCATTCCGCGTTAGTGTGTTCGCCGAGTTTCTTGCGCGTCAACGCCTTGTTTTCCCACAGGCGCATGTCGCCGGGCTGGACCGTTTCGTGCTTTTCAGCTTCGGCAATGCGAATGACGTCGAGGTTCTTCCGTTCCGTGTCGTTCAAGGCAGAGTTCTGGAAATTGGGATCGCCTTTGTACCAACTGCGCGAAGTCAGATAGCGATTGATATCCGGATCTTTGAACACGCGGCCGTGCTTGCCGAAGACGATGCCGCGCACGAGCTTGAGATCGTCGATCGCCAACGGATTGATGTCGGCCGGCGTGATGCTCTTGCCGGCGAAGTCGAACGACTCCCATTTGTTGACCGCGGCGTACTCGTCTTGCGCGTTTGCCACGAATGATGCGGCGAAGATGATTGTCAAAAGCGAAAGACCGATGCGGATGATGCTGACAGGGGATTTCATTTTGATACCTTTCTCTGACGGCCTCCCTAACGGTCGGGCTACTTCCCCACTTCTCTCACTGAACGGGCGGACGATAACATCTTGCGGTACTTCCCGGTTATCCAAAAATATCGCGAACCTTATCGACAAGCCGCTTGTCCTGCAGGTCTTCGGTTTCAACCTTCGCCAGTTGTTCGAGCAGTTTGCGCTGCTCGCGCGTCAGACTCGTCGGCGTGATAACGGATACCGAAACGAACAAGTCACCTTTGCCGCGTCCGCCGAGCACCGGCATGCCCTGGCCGCGCACGCGAAATACCGTTCCGGTTTGCGTCCCGGCGGGGATCTTTAGCGATTCATCGCCGTGCAGGGTCTTTACATTCACCTGCGCGCCTAAAGCGGCCTGCGCGAATGTGATGGGCACCGAGGCGTACAGGTTGTTTCCCTGACGTTCAAACTCTTCGTGCTCGGCGACATGAATGACGACGTAGAGATCTCCCGGCGGGCCACCGAACGCTCCTGATTCCCCCTCGGCCTGCAGCCGAAGTCTTGATCCGGTTTCGACACCTGCGGGAATTTTCACCTCGATCGATTTCTCGTGTTCGACTCGGCCTGTGCCGCGGCAGGTCTCGCACGGCGAATTGATCACTTGGCCCGCGCCGCGACATGTGCTGCAGGTACGCGAGACTGAAAAGAAGCCTTGTTGAAATCGAACCTGACCGGCACCCTGACAGGTGCGGCAGGTTTCGGGTTTTGTCCCCGGCTTGGCGCCGGAGCCGCTGCACCTTTCGCAGGTTTCGAGTTTGGGAATTCTTATCTGCGCCGTCATTCCTTCGGCGGCTTGTTCTAGAGTGATGTCCAAATCGTACCGCAGATCAGCGCCGCGTTGTGAAGCCGAGCGTCGCCCGCCGCCGCGCCCCGCGGCGCCAAAAACATCGCCGAAACCGAAAAGATCGCCGAGGATGTCTTCGATTCCGCCGAATCCCGGCGCGCCCCACGCGCCACTGGCCGCGCTGCTGGATACACCGGCATGTCCGAATCGATCGTAGCGCTGCCGCTGTTCGGGATTCGAAAGAATTCCGTAAGCCTCAGCAGCTTCTTTGAACTTCTCTTCCGCTTCCGGATCGGTTTGGTTCTTGTCGGGATGATATTGATGTGCTAAGCGGCGATAAGCTTTTTTTAAATCCTGATCGGAAGCGCCGCGATTGACGCCCAGGACATCGTAGTAATCTCGTTTGTGTGATGCCATCTCTGGATATTATTAGCGAGCGGCCAGCAGTTGTGACGGATAACCGGCAAGCTACTGACCGCTTTTTTATTCTAGCTGAACGAAAAACTTAGCTCAATTCGACTTGGTTTCGGCGTCTGCCGATTGCATCATGGCTGCGGTCAGTTGACGTGCCAGACGCTCGACTTGATCCAGAGCGATCCGAATCTCGCCAATCTCACTCGAGCCCAGCGCCTCTTCGCCGCGCTGGAGCAACTCCTGACCGCTCTCCTGTTGTTCCTTAGTTAGCAACCCGCCAAATTCGATGAATGCTCGCTGCGTGTTCTTCACGAGACTGGCGAGTTTATTATTCAGATCGAGTCGATCGCGCAGCACTTTGTCAGACTCGGCTGAGTTTTGTGCCTCCTGAATAATTCTCTCAATTTCGTCTTGCGACAATCCGGACGTCGGCGAGATGCGCATCTGCTGTTCACGACCCGTCGCTTTGTCAGTCGCTGATACCGATACGATGCCGTTCGCGTCAACCTCGAAGGCTACTTCGATCTGCGGTACGCCGCGGGCGGCGGGCGGGATGCCGACCAGCTCGAACTTGCCGAGGCTGCGATTGCCGGTCGATATTTCGCGTTCACCCTGTAGGATGTGGATTTCGACCGACGATTGATTATCGACTACGGTGGTAAATGTCAGGCTGTTGCGCAATGGAATGGTGGAGTTGCGTTCGATAATCTTCGTGAACAGGCCGCCACGCGTTTCGAGACCCAGGCTCAGCGGCAGCACGTCGAGCAGCACGATGTCCTTGACTTCGCCGCTCAAGACGCCGCCCTGGATGGCAGCGCCCATCGCTACGACCTCGTCAGGATTTATTTCGGATGAGGCCTTCTTGCCAAAGATTTCCGCGACGGTGCGTTCGACGATCGGCGACCGCGTCTGTCCGCCAACCAAAATCACCTTGTCGATATCATTTGCGTGCAAACCTGCGTCGGCCAGGGCGCGCTCGCACGGCTCGATCGTCTGTTGCACAAGATCGTTGACCAACTCTTCGAGTTTAGTTCGGGTCAGGCTCTTATTGAGGTGCTTAGGTCCGGAAGCGTCTGCGGCAATAAAAGGAAGATTGAACGAAGTCTCGGTGGCTGACGACAACTCGCATTTCGCGCGTTCGGCAGCTTCCTTCAGGCGTTGCAAGGCGAGGCGATCCTTACGCAGATCGATTCCGGTGTCCTTGATGAACTGATCGGCCATCCAGTTCATGATGCGCTCGTCAAAGTCTTCCCCACCGAGATATGTATTCCCGGCAGTCGAAAGCACTTCGAAAACGCCGCTGTTCAGTTCGAGAATCGAAATATCAAACGTGCCGCCACCCAAGTCGTACACGGCAATTTTCTCGGATTCAGTTTTACCCAGACCGTACGCCAAAGCGGCGGCCGTCGGCTCGTTGATAATTCGCTCGACGTTAAGCCCGGCAATCTTCCCTGCGTCTTTCGTCGCCTGTCTTTGCGTATCGTCGAAGTAAGCCGGAACGGTGATGATCGCGTCTGAGACTGCTTCGCCTAAAAAATCTTCGGCGGCAGCCTTCAAACGCTGCAGCACGATTCCCGATAATTCGGGTGGACTGTAAACCCGACCCTGCACGCGCACGCGCGCATCGCCGTTCTGTGAATCGACGATTTCAAACGGCGCGGTCTCGCGCATTCGCTGCGCCTCATTAGAATCGAACTTGCGGCCAATTAACCGCTTCACCGCATAAACTGTGTTCGAAGCGTTGGTCACCGCTTGCCGCTTCGCGATTTGGCCCACGAGCCGCTCGCCTTTGTCGGTGAAACCCACCACACTCGGCGTCGTGCGCCCGCCCTCCTTGTTCGGCACAATTTGCACCGTGCCGCCTTCGAGAACTGCCACGCAGCAATTCGTGGTGCCCAGATCGATTCCGATAATCTTTCCCATTGTATTGTCGGGTGGCGAGCTATTCGTTTCTGCGCGCAGCTACTTTGACCATTGACGGGCGCAAAAGCCGCTCGCCCAGTTTGTAGCCGCGAGCAATCTCTTCAATCACGGTGTCCGGTTCGTACTCTTCCGAAGGTTCAGTCACCACTGCTTCGTGGATGTGCGGATCAAACTGTTGTCCCACGGCTTCAATCCTGCTGATCCCAAACGATTCGAGCACGTCATTCAGTTGTTTGCTTATTAGTTCAATGCCGTGCAAAAAATGCCGAAATTCCTTGGACTCCCGATTCTCAACACTTCGTTCGGCGTCGAGAGCGCGCGTCAAATTATCGAGGACGGGCAAAAGTTTAAGCGCCACCTCGCCAACGATTCGATTATGAGTTTCGCCGCGGTCACGCTCGATCCGTTTGCGATAATTCTCGAAGTCGGCTTGCCGGCGAGCCGCAGAATCCTTCGCTTCGGCAAGTTCGGTTTGCAAGCGCTTGAGTTCAGCCCGAGTAGCGACGAGTTCTGCCAGGTCGGGTCCGCCAGTCGTCGCATCGTCGGCGCGGCTCCCGGCCTCGGCCGCGTCGATAAAATCGGGAAATGAGTCGTTCAGGTTATCTTCGGTTTCGTTCAAATCTATCACTCCCGACGGATCGGGTTCTGTCGCTACCGACTCGCTACTGTCCACAAAACGAATGGGAATGTGAGAGGCCTGCTTTCGATCTGCTGTCATTTTGGAATCGATAATCCGATCGGGCCATCGCAAAACTATTGCAGAGACACTTCATTCAGAAACGCGCGTTCCATGAAACGCCCGAGGTAGTTTACCACAGCCATCATCCGTCCATAGGCGATGCGAGTTGGCCCCACAACACCCAAAGTCCCGGACAGGTCAGTGCCGACGCGGTAGGAGGTAGTAATAACCGAACAGTGCTGCATGGACGTAACATGATTTTCGCTGCCGATCAGTACTTGAACCATGCCTGACGAGTCACCCGCGACACATTCGTTGAGAATCTTCACCAGTCGTGATTTTTCTTCAAAGGTCTGAAACAACTCACGGATGGTCGTCGCGTCAGCGAATTCAGGCTTGCCGAAAATATTTGACGCTCCGTCCAAAAAAACCTCCGCTACGGCCGAGTCTTCGTCCTGAAGACTGCGCTCGCATAACAGAATCGCATGACGGACCACCGAGTCGTATAAAGCGCGCTCCTGTTTCATGCGGGCGACAATTTCCAGACGAATTGTCAACAAGCTCTTCCCTGCAAATTCCGTATTTAAAAACCGCGCGGCCCGATTCAGTTCTTCCTGGCTGAATTCTTCGTCCAGGGTGATGACTTTGTCGTGCACCACGCCTGACGTTGCTACGAGCACGACGAGAATCCGGTTGTCGGGGAGCTTGACGAATCGAATATGTTTCAGGCTGTTGTGCGCCAGCGACGGCCAAACCACAATTCCCACATTATCCGAGAGGGCAGACAACACGTGCGAGGCCTTCTCCATCGCCCGATCGGGCCGCGCGCGCAGTTCGTCGCTGACACCAATATTTTCGATCGTGGCGACGTCTTGCCTCGATAACACCGTGGAGTCCATTAAATTATCGACGTAGTGCCGATAACCACGATCAGTCGGGATTCTGCCGGCCGAAGTGTGCGGCTGCTCGAGCAAGCCAAGCTCCTCCAATTCAGCCATGACATTTCGAATCGTAGCGGAACTCCACCCCGGAGCATGGGAGAACTTCTCTGAAATGACATGCGATCCGACGGGCTCACCGGTAATGAGATACGCGTCGATGATGGTCGCGAGTACCGCCTGCCGCCGGGAGTCCGGTTTGGGTCGGTTCGACTTCGACTTTTTGGTCGCTACGCTCATATTCTCGAGTGGCGAAGGCTGCCGTGCTTCTCAGCG
>CBFHBI010000098.1:0-7826 GCA_965653755.1 uncultured Blastocatellia bacterium | reverse complement strand
TTTTATTTTTCGCCTGATCGATCAGAGAGATTCGGAACAGCGTCATCGTCAGATCGGGCCATCTGGCGTCGGGCGACAGCACGATCTCGCCGCTGCTTACTCGCGCGCTCTGCGGCAACGTAATCAAGGTGACGTAGGTGTGCCCATCGTAGCTGCCTTGCGCATCGTTCACCTTGTAGTTAGTGGCGATCGCCGGCTGGCGATGGCGAATTCGCGCGCGAATGTCCGGCCGATCGTAAGACCACTCGGCCGTATCTGCGCCGGCGCGCAGAGGAGATTCGAATGTGCGTCCGTCTGCCAGTTGCAGACGCAATCGCGCGACGATGGTGTTGTCGGGAACATTTTCCGACCAGGCCAGGTTCGTGACGAGAGCGACGCGATCGATATCGATCGGCGGCAGCGAAAACGTCAAGTGCTTGTCCTTTGACAAGCTAGGCAGGCCGAGGTCGCTCGGTGCGAACATGAAATCGCCCAGTTTCTGTTTCGCGCCGGCAAAACCCAGCGATGATTTTTCGATCGCGGACTGACTTCGCATTGAAAGCAGATAGCGCGCATTCACCAGATCAATTTCGCGACTCTCGCCGCGCAACGTCGCCTCGGGATCCGTAAGCTCGCCCCACACTTTCATTCGTCCCGCGAGTTGGTTGTATCGTTCCAAGCCAAACCCATCATAGCCGCCGGCGTTTTGAATGCCGTGCATCATATAGAGGTCGGGTTGCGTCCACAAAACCCAATCCGGCGAATGCGAAACCGAAGGCGGCACGGGCGGCAGCGCTGGATCGAATTGATGAGGCGCCGTCAAGACTCGATACGAAGATTTATCCGCCGGCGCGATCTTATTCAGAGCCTCAACGGTTTCAGGTTGATGAAAATAGGCATCGGTCGTGTGCGGACTCTGAACGTACCAACCACTCGATTGTCCCCAGATCGCGAGGTCAACGAAGAGCACCGCGATGACCAGCGCCGTCGCTCCCCGTTTCCCGCGCACGAAGCACCAAAGCGTCACCGCGCTGATTGCCCCGATGGCGATCGGCATAAACAACTCCGGCGCGCGCAACAACGTAACGGGAAGCGGTCGTGCCAGGTGAAATGCCGCGGGTCGCAGCAGCGTGACTGCTGCGACTGCGAAAATGAGAACTGCCATCGCCGAGAGGGCGGCAAGCAAACGTGTCCTCGTGTTTTGCTGTTCGCCGAGTATGGTCAACCCGCGACCCGCCAGCACCGCGATGGCGAAATCAACTTCCATCACGTGACGCGCCGGCACGCGAAACAAATTGAGTAGCGGAACGTGATAGAGAATTTTATAAAGACCAAGAGGCGCGTACTCGCCAAACGCGAGCATGAGACAGATTACCGAGACAATGGCCCAGAACTTTGTGCGCAGGTCAGGCTTAATCAGCAAGGCGAGTACGCCGAGTATAATCGCCAGCACGCCGACATATCCCACCATTTCCGAATAGAATTGCGGCCCAGCATAAGGTGCGCGGAACAAGCGGCCGTCGCCGCCGCCCATGACGTATGGCGCGACGAACGCCAGAATGAAACGCTTTGGCATTGAGAACGAAGTGAAGAACTCGTACGTCGCCGCCGAGCGTTCGCTGTGACGCAGCAATTCAAGCGTCGGTAGGATTTGCACAGCCGCGAGCAACAGGCCCGCGCTGATAAAAGCGAAAGACGCCAGGTAACGCTTCCGCAAATCGCGCTGCGCCAACGCCATAACGATGACGTACGCCGCTACCAGCAACAGAGAATTGACGAATGCTTGTTGATGACCGGCAAAAAATTGAAGCGCGACAATCAGAGACACGACGGCGCCGCGTTTCAGGGTTCCTTTTTCACCGAAACGATCTATCGACCAAAGCACCCAAGGCAGCAGTGCCGCTGTCTGTGCGATGTTGATGTGGCTGAGCTGACCGATGGTCGCGCCGCCAAACTGCCAGGCGAGACTCGTAACCGCCGCGCCAGCAATCGAAATTCCGATTTGCCTGGCATAAAGGTATGCGCCGAGTCCAGCTACGGCATAAGTTGCAATCACCATGAGGTTGGTTGCGGTCGCCGGCGAAAAAGTGAGATAGAACCAAGTCAGCGGATAAAGAATGCCTACCTGCGCAGTCGCAAACAGCGGCATGCCGCTAAAGATGTAAGGGTTCCAGAGCGGCAGATGTCCGGAGCGGATAATTTGCGCCGCCGCGACGCGAAACGGAACGTTTTGCAGCAGCCCGTCTGCCGGACACAGCACTCTTCTCTGAAGCAGCGCCGGCAGAAAATAAAATATCGGCACTACCGCGACGCCGATGGCCCCAAGGTTATTTGCTTTAATCTTGAAATGCGGATTGAAAGAACCGCTCATTGAATCAGGAGGCCAGTCGATGAGCTGCCGATTGAGTCATGAGTAAATCGGCAAATCATCGCGTTACGAAAGATTCGATTCAAAGTAGGCGCCACGAATATATCACCCAGTGATTGAATTTAGGGAGGCGGACGCATCGATTTATCTCGGCGCAAGGCGTTGTACTCGGTTGATTCACCGAACGCCATCGCGATCTTCTGAGTATCGTGATGCTCGGTTAAATCCTTAAGCCAGAAATTAAATCCGCGCAGATCACGATCCGGCGGATCGTCCGGGTTCCGCTGCAAGTAAGCAAAGTAGTGCAGCAAGAGTAACGACCGATCATTTTCTGCTTCGACTAAGCGATCGTCGTTGGCGATCGTCAATAACACTTGCGCGCGCGATTGCTGCTTGTCGTCCAGCTCTTTGACAAAACGTTCCAGTTCCCAATCCTCAAAACGAACCTGAGTGTTGGCCGTGAGGCGTGCGACATAAGTGCGATTATCGAGATCCATGAGCGGCTTTGATTGTGACAACTGCTCAACGAACTCGTTCAGGTTCTGCTCAAACTCTTCCGCTTCGTCGTCAGAATTGAGATCGACGGACGCCGACACCTCTTTGCTGGCACGGAGAAATTCAGCGTAACGGGGCATTGTTCCCGATGTTGTGAGGATGATTCGGTAGAGCGTCTGACTCTGATCCGGCAGGGCCAGCAAGTTCAACGGATCTCGTTCAATCTCGGCGCGCCAATCGCGGAATGTAGTTTTGATTGGCAGCGGCGCTTCGGACACCGCACCCGGCTCATTCTTCACGATCGCATAAAGATCAACCTCGTTATCGAAGCGATTCACGAAGCGCAAGCGCCCGGACATCACCTGGCGCATCACAAAGCGCTCGCCGGCCAATCGCTCCGTCTGAGTCATGCGATCGTTGTGAAGCACGAGATAAGACGCCGGAATCTGCTCCAGGAGGTCCATGAAGTTTCGATCGATTCTTCCTTTGGTCGCGATGTTGATTTGATCGGTGATTGGCGAAATGAAACTCGAAGTCGCATTTACCAGCGGTCGCTCATGATCGGCGGCGCGCAACATATAGAAATGACGATTGACGCCGCCCTCCGAAGGCAGCTCAACAATGCCGCCGCTCATCGGCGTGGTCTTGAGGCGCAGTGCCAACGCCGACGGATCGACCTCGCCTTTTTCTACGTAGAGTGGCGCCGCGCGCAATTCGAATAGCAGCGCACCCGCAATCAGCACCAGCGCCAAGGGCTTTAGTTTCTTAAAGGGAACCGCAGCTTGGAATCGATCGGCAATGCGCGCGCCGCCGATCCCACCCATGACCGCGAGACCTACATAACAGATCATCGCAGCGCGCGATGGAAACCGAATGCTCTGAAACAGCACTGCATATTTTAGTAGCCAGCGATACACAAAGAAGTTTGGACCTAGCGACGAGAGGAACCCCCAGATGAGCCAAATCAAACCAATGACAATCGCAGTTTTATTTCGCAAGCCATCAATCGCATTTCGAAGATCAAATGAAGTTTTGAGCCGGCGCATCGAAGGCAGGGCGACAGCTGTGCGAACGATGACGGCCAACACCATAACGACGACCGCGTGCTTCACCGAGTACTGATTAAGGCGCACGATGCGAACGCCCCAGACGCTAACGATGATGTCTTCATAGCGGACGCTGATTATCGCAATGATCATCGCCAGCGCCATTGCCAGGTTTAGCGCGATGATGGCGTAGCGCCTCAGACGATTCAGCGACCGCCGATCGGCGCCGCGAAGACGAACTGCAGCCAGCGCCAGCGCCGGCGCCAACAGACCCGGGAAAAGCATGTTGCCACTGTGAATCCAGGCACCCATGTTTTGCCAAAGCTTGTTGCGACTGTCGGCCTTCAGCCAGTTGATCGGTAACGCCGAATTATAGGCAAACTCCCACGGCTGCCAGTGCAATCCATACAAAACTGAAACGCGGTAATAGGCGAGGAGGAATGGCGAAAACAATAGCATCGCACCGGCCATCGCCGACGCTCCGCGAATCCAAAAAGCACGATCGCGAATCAGGGTCTTATTAACGAACAGCAGGAACAAAAGCGTGAGGGCCAACGGCACGAGCGCCATGATGAACCAACTAACACATGACAACGCGTTCATCAGGAACGCCACGCCTAACCAGACCGCGCGTCTCCAGGTTGCGCGGCGCGCAAACAGAATCAATGCCTCGCAAACCAGCGGGAGCCAGACCGCGAACAAATAATGCAAATGAGACAATAAGTGAAAACGATAAGGAATGAAGGCGAAGATTATTCCCGCCAGCCATGCCGCTTTGTTTGAATCAGTGAGTGTTCGTGTCAGACGAAACGATCCATATCCGCTGGCAGCGAAACCAAAGAACGTCGCGATTGCGTGAACCGTCAACGGACGCAAGCCCATCGCAAACAGTGGAAAGAACAGGAAGGCGATGCCATAGTCGTTTTCGCTGAATGCGAGTGTGTAGCGATATGGGTAGAAAACGTTGGCGTCGAACAAGTGCAGCGGATGATGAAACGTCTGATGAAAATCCCACCACAAGGTCCAGGCGATCATGTAAGGGTCGCCCTTGTCTGCGACCGCGTCTCGAAGATGAAGAATCCAGGGCCACGTCATCACCGCGGTGAGCGCGCAGAAGGCGATGAAGATTAGGATTTCGCGCGCGAGCGGGCGCCGCAGGCAGGTGACAGACACACGACTCATTCCGCTTTATCGGATTGTGTGGTAGCTTGTGGCGCTCTTAACATAGACGCTCCTCAGGCGCGCCGCCGAGCACGCCCGGAAGCGTGCATACCTTCCGAAAATGTTACGACTCGCATCTAACGAAGACGTTGTTGATATCACTTCGCAGCGCATCGCAATCCTGATTCCTTGTCACGACGAGGAGCTCACGATTGCCGATGTGGTTCGCGATTTTCGCAGTGAACTGCCGCACGCCGACATCTACGTCTTCGATAACAACTCGACTGATGAGACGGTCGCGCGGGCGCGCGCAGCGGGCGCAACTATACTTTCTGAGTCGCGGCAAGGCAAAGGCTTCGTGGTCCAGACGATGTTTCGACGCATCGACGCCGACATCTACATCATGGTCGATGGCGATGGCACCTACCCGGCAAGCGAAGTGGGCCGATTGCTCCTGCCGATCTTGTCCGGCGACGCAGACATGGTTGTCGGCTCGCGTCTCCACGCTGAAACATCAAGCGAGTTCAAGTCGATGAATCGTTGGGCCAATCGTTTGGTTTTGGCGATGCTCAACTCGCTATTTCGCACGAAATTGACGGACGTCTTGTCCGGCTACCGGGCATTCAATCGGAAATTTGTGAAGACGCTGCCGTTGTTCGGCGGCGGATTCGAAATCGAAACCGAGTTGACGATCAAAGCCGTCGCGCGCGGATTCAGGATCACCGAGATACCGACGAAGCTGGTGGCACGTCCGCACGGAAGCCATTCGAAAATTAGATTCTGGCGAGATGGCTTGTTGATTCTAAACACTATCCTGGCCTTGTTTCGCGATTACAAGCCGCTCACTTTTTTCGGCTCGGTCGGACTAGCGTTGATGCTCGTATCCGCCGTCGCTGCGCTGACGTTGCTGCTTGAATTCTTCCGCCATAGCGCCGTCCGGCCAACATTATCGGTGGCTACTCTGATCCTGTTTCTGTGCGGCTTGCTTTCGTTGGCGGTGGGTTTGGTGCTGCATTCAATCGCCCGTCGTTCACAGGAATTGGAATATCAGCTGCAACTTCTGGGTGACGAATTTCGCGCCCATTCCCGGCGCGCCCTCGATGAATAGATCGCGAGAATCTTTCCGTAATTTCAGTTTGATGAGCTTCTGGCGTCGGCCACGTTTCGCCGCCGTGGTGATGGCTCCTTACTTCCTCGCCATCGTCTGGCAATACTTCAGCGGCGTGCAGCACAAAACGATCGCATGGCTGCTGGCCGTGATCGTTTCGGCGATCGTTTGGGTTCTCTACCAATCCATCGATGAAACGGCGGATGAGCGTGTGCCCTGGCAGTTTTGGATTATCACGGCGTTGCCGCTGCTTTTTTTCTATCTCATTCGTTTGCCGTTTCCGGACATCTCGTTTGATGTTCTCAACTATCACATCCTGCACGGCGAGCGCGCGCTTCGTGGGCCATTGCTCATTCCCGGCGATTTCTTTCCGACCCCGGCGCCATTCAATCCGACACCGGACATTCTCACCGGCCTTTATCGTCATGTGCTGGGTTATCGTCTCGGCACTATCGTAAATCTCGCGGCATTGCTTTGGACCGCAACGATCGTAGAACGTCTGATCCGCGATTGGATTCGCTCTGCGTGGTTGCATTCCGCCACTGTCTTTTTCGTAGTCGCGACCGAACAATTGCTCTTTCAGATTAACAACTACATGGTTGACCTGTTGGCGCTGCCGTTGCTGCTTGAGGCGTCCATCATCGCGCTCGACCCCAAACGCGAGCAGCTTGGGCGTCGCGCACTTCGTTTATCGTTGTTGCTGGGAATTGCCGCTGCTTTTAAGCTGACGAACTTGATCTATGCAGTCCCGATCGCCGTCATTTTTGTCTATAACGTCGCAGCGGTTAACTCGCGACAGCAAATTCGCTCGCTGATAAAGACTGCGCCGATTGCCGTGCTGTGTTTCGTCTTACCGCTGCTCCCGTTTACGATCTTTATTTATCGGCTGACGGGCAATCCGGTATTTCCGCTTTACAATGGTTTGTTCAAATCGCCCTATTGGCCGCAGGGAAGGCTCTTCGATCCGCGTTGGGGACCCTTCGGTTTGAGCGAGACACTTGCGTGGCCGGTGAAAATGACATTCCGGCCCGAGCGTCTGAGCGAATACCCATTTTATTCCGGCAGATTGTCTTTAGGGTTTGTTATTGCGTTAGCTTTGCTCTTCGTTTGCCGTCGCGAGCGGCGGGTTTGGCAAATCGCTTTCATCACGATAGTCGGCGCGATTCTTTGGAGCGCCAGCAGTGGCTATATCCGGTATGCCCTATTTCTTGAAGTAACGAGCGGGATTCTGATCCTTTGGATCATAGTCTCTGCCTGGCAAAGATTTTCCGAACGCCAAACGCGAATTACGTTTGCAGTCAGCTGCATCACACTCATGATCTTGCTGCCGACTCCAATTGCCCTGGCCCGCGCATACAAATGGGAGTGGAGCGGGCGGACAAACATCTTCCAGCAGAGCGCGCAGATCGACCTCGACGAATCACGGAACATCCTGCGCGATCGGTATCTGCCGGCGTACCTCGCGCCCGAAGATCGGAAGGCCTTTGATAAAGTCGGACTATGGCTCGAAACGACGTACAAGACCTCGGCGATAGAAGCGTTGCTCGAGCCGGAGCTGCCAATTGTGGGCGTCCGCATCCCTGAATATTTCGTCAGCGCAGCGGGGCGAAATACCATCGCTGACGTGCTGGACGCGCAAGGCGACACATGAATGTTCAAACTCGTGAGC
>CBFHBI010000097.1:0-7845 GCA_965653755.1 uncultured Blastocatellia bacterium | reverse complement strand
GAGTCGATCTTGATCTTCATTGATCGCAAAATTCGCAAATCGTCTTAAGTGAACTCCATCGCGCGAGCGGTTTCTTCTTCAGAATCCTCGTCCTCGTCCTGCGGGCGCAATCCAATCTCCAGTTTGAGCGTTAACTCCATTTCGAATCCGGCTTCGCGCAAGCGTTCAATCGCGGCGGCCACGGTCGGCGACGCCTGGACCGACTCATTGATCGCCGTCCCCACATCTTCCGCGAGCTGCCTGGTCTCTTCGTCCATCTCCATAGAGCGATGCTATTGCATCAGGGTTTGAAGTTTCAAGTCTCAAGTTCCAAGTTTCGCGGCCAAGCCGAAACGAACGTGAAACTTGAAACTTGAAACTTGAAACTGATAGCCTCGCTGGGTCCAATGTCGACCAAGATCAAGTCAGAACGGCGCGAACGCTTCGCCACTTCATCAGGCATCGATCTGCCAATCGATTTCAATCCCTCGAATACCGAGGCAGTTGATTACGATCGTGACCTGGGGGCGCCCGGCGATTTTCCTTACACGCGCGGCATCAGGCGCAACATGTATCGTGGCCGCCTCTGGACCATGCGCCAGTACGCCGGCTATGCAACGGCCGAAGAATCGAACGCGCGTTACAAGTACTTGCTTTCGCAAGGCACGACTGGTCTATCGGTCGCATTCGATCTGCCGACGCAGATTGGTCTGGATTCAGACGATCCTCTGGCCGCCGGCGAAGTCGGCCGCGTCGGAGTAGCCATCGATTCGCTCGAAGACATGCTGCGATTGTTCGACGGAATACCGCTCGCGGACGTCTCGACGTCGATGACCATCAATGCGACCGCCGCCATTCTGTTGTGCCTGTATCTCGGCGTCGCGCGCAAGCAAGGCGTCGCCTTCGATAAAGTCAACGGCACAATCCAAAACGACATCCTGAAAGAATACATCGCGCGTGGAACTTACATTTTTCCGCCGCAACCGAGCTTGCGACTGATTACCGACACGTTTGCATTCTGCGCGCAGGAAGTTCCCAACTGGAACACGATTTCGATCAGCGGTTATCACATTCGCGAAGCCGGCGCGACGGCCGTACAGGAACTTGCGTTCACCCTCGCTGACGGAATTGCTTACGTGGACGCAGCGATGAAAGCCGGCCTCAACGTTGATGAATTTGCGCCGCGCATCTCATTCTTTTTCAATGCGCATAACAATCTGCTGGAAGAGATCGCCAAGTTCCGCGCGGCGCGCCGCCTTTGGGCGCGCTTGATGCGCGAGCGTTTTCATGCGCGCGATCCGCGTTCGCTGATGCTGCGGTTTCATGCGCAGACGGCGGGCTCGACACTGACCGCGCAGCAACCGGAAGTGAACGTGGTGCGCACGACGATTCAGGCTCTGGCCGCGGTCTTGGGCGGGACGCAGTCGCTGCACACGAACGCAATGGATGAAGCGCTGGCGTTGCCGACCGAAGATGCGGCCCGGCTGGCGTTACGCACGCAACAGGTAATCGCCTTTGAATCCGGCGTCGCCGACACGGTGGATCCGCTGGCCGGCTCGTACGCGATCGAAGAATTGACCAATGAAGTCGAACGACGCGTGGTCGATTATCTCGACAAGATCGATGCGCTCGGCGGCACTCTGCATGCGATCGAATCAGGCTACATTCAGCGTGAGATTCAAAACTCAGCGTATGAATACCAGCGCGCCGTCGAAACCAAAGACGCGATCGTCGTAGGCCTGAATCAGTTTCACAGCGAAGCCGAATCGAAAGTCACAACTCTGCGGGTAGATCCGTCGATCGAAAAGGATCAGATCGAAGGCGTCCGTGCTTTGCGCGCGCGGCGCGACGCGAAACTCGCCGAAGCTGCGTTGGGAAAGCTCGAAGACGCGGCTCGGGGAGACGACAACGTGGTGCCGCGCATCCTCAACTGCGTCGAAGCGTTGGCGACTGTCGGCGAGATCAGCAATCGGCTGCGATCGGTTTGGGGTGAGTATCGCGAAGCCGTGACCGTTTGATGCGGCCAGAATAGGTTGCCGTCCAGGATTACTATCGCCAAGGTTTTCATTCTCATGAAGAAACACACCAGAGTATCTTTATATGTTGGTATGATCTCGGCCATCTGTTTGACTTTGACTCTAAACATCGTTACCGCAGAACCCCGCGCCACTGCGTTCAACCACGCTGCAGACTCGGCCTGGACCCGATATCGCGTGGCCGACGCAGAGTTCTCAGTCATGTTACCAGTGGTGCCCGCGATGAGCAGCTATTCGGTAAAGATGCTGAATCTTGCAAAGAGTCCTTTACGCCATCAGCTTGGCGCATACGAAGATGGTGTCGTTTACACGATTAGCGTTTTCGATCGAAAACAGTCCCTCGACGAATTCGTCGGCACGTATCGGCAAAATTCTATTTCTTCCCTTAAGCGAGAGCTGAAAATCGACGGAATCAAGGGAAAAGAATACGAATCCGAAACCGATGATCGGCGCTGGACGCAACAATTTTTTGCCACTGACAAGAGGATCTACATTTTCTCTGTGTGCGGGTCGACGCTAACGAGACCGGAAGCGCGCATGGCGAGGTTTCTAAACTCCATCTCGTTCTCAAGAATCCAACAGTCGCAGGAGGTCCTCGACGGCCCTGGAATACCTTGGACTCCCGCCGACCAGCCGACGCCCGAGACGGAAGCGCAAATTGTTACGGGCAAGCAAGTGACAAGAAAGGCTGTAGTCCTATCAAAGCCTGAACCTACCTATACCGAGGAAGCACGGAAACTGCAAATAACAGGCACGGTAGTGATTCGATGTGTTTTTACCTCGTCAGGCGCGGTCGCTAATCTTCACTTTGTCTCAGGTCTGGCCCATGGCCTGAATGAGCGAGCGAGTTTCGCTGCGAAGCAGATCAAATTCATGCCGGCAATCAAGGACGGCCATTTCGTTTCAATGTGGATGGAGCTTCAATACAATTTCAATCTTTATTAGAAGATCCGCCGACTATTCCGCAGCAAGAATCCGAGCACCAAACCAGCGGCCGCAGAAATCAAAATCGCCTGTGCGGGTTTGCGACGGGCATAATCCTTTGCTTCGTCCGCAATTTCGCTGAAGTTCTTGCCCTGCAAATCCTTGAATTTATCGACTACGACCCCGGCTTTCTCTTCAATGTAATCGCTGGCGCGCGACGCGGCGTCCGCGAGCTTCCGGCCACATTCCTTAGCATCCTCTGAAAATTCCGTCATTCTGTTTTCACCTCTGCAAATTATTGATTGATTGGTTGCGTTATTTGTCGAGTTGGCTGCTTCCTGCATAGTTTCTCCCTGTTAGGAACCAAACTCTGCATACGACGAAGGCGGGCGGCGAGTTTCGATTTTGTAATCAGCCCTGGATGCGGCTTCGCCGACCGATGTGCGGAAGCGCTCCGCGCTTCCAACAACCTCGCACTCATCTCATCGGGCTTCGCCCTCGCTCAAAGGGCAGAGCCCAAACTGAGTACATTGTCCGTCGGAAGGCCAAAGGCCTTCCGCACATCGGTCGGCCTAGCCAGACTTCAATGCACGCCAACCCAACGGCAGGCCGCTTGACTTTTGCGTAATCGGGATGGTAAGTAAGCACTTACTTCAGCGAAGGACAATCCACTTGCAACCCCAGAAACGAATTACAGCGAATGGCCCTAACAGCGCGCGCATGACGGGCGAAGACCGTCGTTTGCAAATTTTGCGCGTGGCTATGCGTTTGTTTTCCCAGCGCGGCTTCCGCGGCACGACAACCAAGGAAATCGCGCTCGCAGCGGGCGTATCGGAAGCGATGGTGTTTCGCCATTTCGCCACCAAGGAAGAACTGTACAGCGCAATTCTCGATCAGAAAGCCTGCTTGCACGACACGCTCGACCCGCTGCAAAAAGTCGCTGAGGCGATTCGACTAAGAGATGACCGCGGCGTCTTCGAAGGGATCGCGCTCGAGGCTTTGAATCAACATCAGAGCGATCCGGAATTTCAACGGTTGTTATTGCATTCCGCTCTCGAAGAACACGAGCTGGCCCACATGTTCTGGGAAAAATTCGTGTTGAAGGTCTATCAGGCGCTGCGTCGCTACATTCGACAGCGGCAACGCGAAGGCGCCATGCGGAACGTCGAGCCGCTGGTGATCGTACGCGCCTTCATCGGGATGATTATTCACCATTCGCTCAACAACAATCTCTGGGACCGCGATCAGCAACTGCTGAAGATCTCGAACCAGGCGGCGGCCCGCGAGTTCACTGACATTCTGTTGCACGGCGTTTCCCTTGCGCCTGCCACGAAAGCCGGCCGCAAACGAAAAGCAAACAAGACTAGAAAGCGATCGAATAAATGACGCGTTCACAACTCCTGAAATTAATTTTGGTCTTCGCGCTAGCGGCGATTGCCGCCGGCGCTTTATCCGCTTGCAAACGTTCGAACGGACAAACGAACGCGGCCGCGTTAGCCAGTCCTACACCGCCAATCGTGGAAGTCACCACCATGGCGGCGGTGTCGCGACAGTTGCCGCAATACTTCGAAGCGACCGGCAACCTTGCGGCGAACCAGCAGACCGACGTGGCGGCGGAAACCTCTGGCAAAGTTGCGGCGGTCGGCGTGGACATCGGCAGCTTTGTCAAGAAAGGTCAAATGCTGGTTCGGCTCGAGGATGCGGATTTCAAAGATCGAGTCGATCAGGCGCAGGCGAATCTGGATCAGGCGAAGGCCACGCTGGAACAGAATCGCGCCAAGATCGGTTTGCATCCGGGACAGAAATTCAATCCGGAAAATGTTCCTGAAGTGGCGGCGGCGCGGGCGGCGCTCGATCTGACGGAAATGACTTTGAAGCGTTCCGAGAAACTGCTCGAGAGTGGCGACGTTTCCAAAGCAACTTACGATCAACAAAAGTCGCAGCGCGATCAGGCTTCAGAACAGTACAAGGCGCTGATTCATCAAGCCGAACAGAATTTCGCGGCGATCGCCAACTCGCAGGCCGCGGTTAACGCGGCGCAAACAAATCTCTCGTTGGCGAAGCGCAATCTGACCTACACGACGGTGGTCGCGCCGATGGCCGGTTACGTTTCGGATCGGCCGGCGGACGTTGGCGAATACATCTCGCCGACGTCGAAGGTCGCAACGGTCGTCAACATTAATCCCTTGCGCGTGCGCATCGACGTGCCCGAACAGGCGATTTCACAGATTCGTCAAGGCGAAAGTGTCTCCGTGAGCGTGGCGGACTTTTCCGATCGAAGTTTCTCGGGCCGCGTCGCGCGCATCTCGCCGAACGTAACGGCCACCTCACGGACCCTGACGGTCGAAGCCGACGTCGATAATCCGAACGGAGAGTTGAAGCCGGGACAGTTCGCGACGATTCGCGTCTTGCTGCCGCAGAAAGGAACGGCCGTCATGGTGCCGCAGCGGGCGCTGCGAACAATCTCCGGCGCGACGTATGTCTTCGTGATCAAAAACGGATTTGCGCAACAGCGTCTCATCCAGAGTGGTCAAACCGAAGGCGACATGGTCGAGATCAAGAGCGGCATCGCGGCTGACGAAGTCGTGGCTATCAGCAATGTCGATCAGTTAAGCGACGGAGTGGCCGTGAGGCAGTAACAGTTTCGAGTTTCGGGTTTGGAGTTTCGAGTTGACGGTTCACTGCTAATGAGAGACTCGATCCAGCGACAAACTCGAAACCCGAAACTCAAAACTCGAAACTGGGTTCTTTATGCAGAAATTAGCTGAGATTTGCGTGCATCGTCCGGTCTTCGCGACGATGATCATTTTGAGCATCACGGTCGTTGGATTGTTTTCATTCAACGCTTTGGGTGTCGATCTGTTTCCCAAAATCGACCTGCCGACGATCACCGTGACAGTGATCAATCCTGGCGCCTCGCCGCAGGAGATCGAAACCGAAGTCACAGACAAAGTTGAAGGAGCGGTAAACACGATCAGCGGCATCGACGAGCTGCGTTCGACTTCCGTCGAAGGCGCGTCGCAGGTCTTCATCACGTTCCTGCTCGAGAAGAACGCGGACGTAGCAGCGCAGGAAGTTCGCAATAAAGTCGATCTGATCGTGAACGACTTGCCCGCGACCGCGGAGCAACCGATCGTGCAAAAACTCGACACGGATGCGACGCCGGTGTTGCGCATCGCGGTGTCCGGTCCGCGCTCGTTGCGCGAAGTCACCGACATCGCCGACAAGCAAATCAAGCGGCGCATTGAATCGATCAATGGCGTCGGCAATGTCGATATCGTCGGCGGCCGCTTGCGCGAAATCGAAGTCTGGGTCGATCCCGACAAGATGCGCGCATTCAATGTCTCGGCCGCAGACGTCGCCAACGCGGTCAAGCTGCAGAACATGGAAGTGCCCGGCGGCCGCGTCGAAAGCGGTCAGCGCGAATTCACCGTGCGGACGATGGGCCGCATCGTTGATCCGGCTGAGTTCAACAATCTAGTGGTTGCGAATCGCGGCGCGTACTCGGTGAAGTTGAGCGACATCGGTTACGCGGAAGACGGCGCTGAAGAGCAACGCACCGAAGCACGTCTGAACGGACAGCCGGCGGTGACGCTGGTCGTCTCAAAACAATCGGGTACTAACACCGTAGCAGTCGCGGACGCAGTTAAGGAACGGCTAACGGAAATTCAACCTTCCCTGCCCCGCGATATCAGAACGCAGCTCGTCGGCGATCAGACAATTTTCATCAAGGCGGCGCTGCACGCAATCAATTTGCACCTGGTCGAAGGCAGCATCCTCGCCGCGATCGTCGTCTTTGTTTTCCTTTGGAGTTTCCGCTCGACGCTGATCGCGGCCATCGCAATTCCCACGTCGATCATCGCGACGTTCGGTTTGATGGGCGCGATGGGATTTACGCTAAATCAAATCACGATGCTGGCGCTGACGTTGATGGTCGGCATCGTCATCGACGACGCGGTCGTGGTGCTGGAAAACATCTTTCGCTTTATCGAAGAGAAAGGCATGCCGCCGTTTCAAGCTGCCATCGAAGGCACGCGCGAAATAGGTTTAGCAGTTACGGCGACGACGCTGTCGCTTTTGGCCGTCTTCCTGCCGGTCGGTTTCATGGCAGGCATCGTGGGCCGCTTCATGTCTTCGTTCGGCTTCACGTCGTCGTTTGCGATCGCCGTTTCGTTGTTGGTTTCGTTCACGCTGACGCCCACGTTGGCGGCGCGTTTGATTAAGCGGAAGAAACATCTGGCGAAAACTGCGGGCAAACATGCTTCGCTTTCGCCAGACGATGGAAACGAGCGGTCGTCGCTCGCACAATTCAAAGACAAATACAACCAGGCACAATCGAAAGAGGGACGGTTCTATCGACCGATCGATCGGACTTACACGTGGATGTTGAAGTGGTCCATGGGCCACCGGTGGGCCATCGTGCTGCTTTCGCTGCTGGTGATTGTCAGCATCGTGCCGCTGTTCATGTTTGTCGGCAAGAACTTTCTGCCGGTTGACGATCAATCGCAATTCGAAGTCAACGTGCGCGCGCCGGAAGGCTACACGATCTCGGCGACCTCGGCGCTCGCGGAACGCATCGCGGCGGACCTCAGAAAAATGCCGGGCGTAACGGATACGTTGACGACCATCGGGAGCGGCCAGCAGCAAGTCGTCAACCTGGCGAACATCTATGTAAAACTGTCGCCGATTGAAGAACGCACTGTCTCGCAGAATGATCTGATGCTCAAGGCGCGTACCGATATTGTCGGCAAGTATCTGAAAGAATTTCCGAATCAGTTGCGCACGAGCGTCAACCCGGTCGCGGCCATCTCGGGCGGTGGATTTCGCAACGCTGATATTCAATTCGTGATTGGCGGACCCGATCTCGACAAGCTCACGAAGTACTCCGACGACATGCAAGCGAAGA
>CBFHBI010000096.1:0-7852 GCA_965653755.1 uncultured Blastocatellia bacterium | reverse complement strand
AAAGCCGCCGCCGAAGAACGTGAACGTGCCGCCGAAGTTCTGCGGTGAAATTTGATCGATGTGAACGCCACGCAAACGAGCGCCGACCTTCAACGCGTGTTGACCGTGCGCGATCGAAGTGTTGTTCGACTTCGTGTTGGCCCATGGTTCTGAACGGAAGTCGTGTGCGGCAACGCACACTTCTGTTTAGTGATCATTAAAGAAGTGCAACTCGCATACCTGTCAGATTCCATGACTCCGCATGAAACGGCGTCTTAAGTTCCGCGAAAAGTCCCGCGTTTTGCTGTGTGAATTCGCCCACAGAGTGACCGCGATCACGTAAACGTGGCCCTGCCCGGCATATGCGTTGCTAATTCGACGGAAAGATCGAACGAGTTTGACGCCAAGTCTTCCGGAGGAGCGCGAAGATGACCCGAGACGAGCGTGATCTTCTTGAATTACTAAAGACGGAACTCAGCTTTATCGAACAAGAAGGCTACGGTCGCTCCGTGAGAACGCCCTGGAGAGCAAGCTCGTCGTTTCGCGATTCATTGACGTGCGTGAATTATGCGCTGCCGGAGAAGGCGCACCCATGTTCCGAATGTCACTTGATCGACTTTGTGCCGCGGGACAAACAAAGCGAAGAAGTGCCGTGCCATTTCATTCCGCTGAACGCCGAAGGAGATACGGTCGAAAACCTTGAAGGCAATCAGGCCAAGTTGGAAGAGTCGCTGAAGGAATGGATGCGCCAAAAGATCAGGGAAATTGAAGTGCAACGCGAGAACGGCTCTGACGGATCCTCCTCTCCCACTGTGAGCGGGCGGCGATGAGGGTCTAGCGCGCGTACTTTGACCTCACCCTAACCTTCTCTCAGAGGGAGAGGGAACATCGCAAGCGTCGGATTGGAGGTGACGCATCATGACAATAATCTACGTGATGATCGCCGGACTGCTGGTGGCGGCCGTTTACTTCGGTATCAGATATTTTGTGCGCGCCTCGCAAAGGTTTGGCGGCGAGCGAGTGATCATCTGCCCCGAAACCGGCAAGCATGCGATGGTCGAAGTCGATGTGCGTCTCGCCGCCTTTTCATCGCTGCTGGGCCAGACCGATTTGCGTTTGGAGAATTGTTGGCGCTGGCCCATGAAACAGGATTGTGGACAAGAATGCCTGCTGCAATTCGATATGGTCGATGCTAACTGTCTGGTGCGCAGCGTGCTCGAGAAGTGGTATCGCGACAAAGCCTGTGCTTTCTGCGCGAAGCCCTTCGATGGAATCAACCTGACGGATCACAAGCCCGCGCTGCTGAATCCGGAAGCCGTCACGGTTGAGTGGAAGGAAATTCCGATATCCGCGGTGACCGAAGCGATGGCGACATACCGGCCGGTCTGTTGGAATTGTCACGTCGCGCAGACGTTCCGACGCGAACATCCGGAACTGGTCGTCGATCGCAGTCTGCCGTTGATCGATCGATCGCACGATACGCATCCGTATCATTGATCGCAGTTTAGTCTTCTGCTTTTCGATTTCTCCGCGCACCTCTGCGAAGCACTCTGCGCCCTCTGCGGTTAATTACCAGATAACCGCAGAGAATGCGGAGAAGAACGCAGAGGTGTACAGAGCTTCAAATCAGCCCAGCCGAACGCTACCCACATTTTGCCAAGTCGCGGGTCCAGTCCTAAACTCTCACGCCAACGGTGAAGAAGCACATCCTGATCTACGGCGTCTGTGGTGGTCTGCTCATTCTGCTGCTGAAATTGATCGAGTATCGGTTTCTGATCATCGAACGATCGATCGAGATCTACGGAGGACTGATCGCGCTACTATTTGCTTCGTTTGGCATTTGGCTCGGTCTTAAGCTGACCAAACCGAAAGATAGAGTGCTAATCAAAGAAGTTCCCGTTCCGGCGCGCGAGTCCTTCTCGATAAATAACGACAAGATTAAGGAACTCGGCATTACTGCGCGTGAATTGGAAATCCTACAGTTGATTGCCGGCGGCCTGAGCAATCGCGAGATCGCGGAGAAACTTTTCGTCAGCGAAAATACCGTGAAGACGCATTCAAGCCGGCTGTTCGACAAGTTGAGCGCCAAACGTCGCACGCAAGCGGTGCAGATCGCGAAGCAGCTGCGATTGATTCCGTAGCGTCAGAACCACCTGCGGTAGCGGGTGGTTAACCCGACAGAATCTGGCCGTTAATTGCGTTACAAACAACCGCCCGCTACCGCAGGCGGTACTGACCCGTGGATGATCCGGATAAATTCTTCACCCGAAAGTATGATTCTCGCTCTGAATCGGCAAATTCACACTAAAGTATGACGACAGGATCAGCCGATTGACCTAATGTTCGCGGCGCTCTAGCAGAATTTCAACAAAGGACGATTTGACAATGAAAAGAACAGTTCTGGTTTTCGGCCTCATCTCTGGCGCGATGATGGTGGTGTTCATGTACGGCACGATGCTCTTTGTCAAGAATGTCGGCTTCGACAAAGGCGAAATTCTCGGCTACACCGGCATGGTGTTGTCGTTTCTGCTGGTCTTCTTTGGGGTTCGCTCATATCGCGAGAATGTCGGAGGCGGCACGATCTCATTTGCCCGCGCGCTGGCGGTCGGCCTGCTGATCATGCTGATTTCAAGTGCATGTTACGTGGCTGCGTGGGAGGTCGTTTACTACAAATCCAACTTCATGCAGGACTTCATCGAAAAGTACTCGGCACACGTCGTTGAGCAAGTCAGAAACTCCGGCGCCGGCGAAGCCGCAGTTCAGGCGAAGCTGCAGGAGATGAAAAGATTCAAGGAGCTATACGCGAATCCGTTCTTCAATGCCGCCGTCACATTCCTTGAGCCGCTTCCGCCCGGATTGATCATGACGCTGATCTCGGCATTGATTCTGAGGAAAAGAAGGAAAGTCGATCAGCCACCTGCCGCCATCGCGGCTACGCTGCCCGCGTCCTAGTGCAAAGGTGCAGTAGCCCGACCGTGAGGGAGGTGTAAGACTTGCGATCAACGCCCTCCCTTACGGTCGGGCTACCGCACCGCGCACTTCGTTTCTTAAATCTGCGTAATCTGTGTAATCTGCGGATCATTTTTCGGCGAACAATGAAAACACCGCTGACGGTGAATCAACGGCGAGGCTTCCTGGCAGCGTGGGGAGGCTGGACGCTCGACGGCATGGATTCATTCATTTACGCGTTGGTGTTGGTGCCGGCGCTGAAAGAGTTGCTGCCGCGTTCAGGAATTCCCGGCGACTCCGCCAATACCGGTTACTACGGAGGTTTGCTGTTCGCGCTCTTTCTCGTCGGTTGGGGCATGTCATTGGTGTGGGGACCAATCGCCGATCGCTTCGGTCGCGTGCGCACGCTCATGCTCACCATCGTTTGCTACTCACTGTTTACGTTTCTCGGCGCGGTAGCCACGAGCGTTTGGCAATTGGCCGCATTCCGTTTATTGGCCGGCGTCGGCATCGGCGGCGAGTGGTCCATGGGCGGAACTTTCGTCGCTGAAGAATGGCCGGAGGATCGACGCAAGATGGCCGCGGGCTTGATGCACACCGGATATTACTTCGGAGTCTTTCTCGCGGCGATCGTGAACTACTTCATCGGTGCGCGCTATGGCTGGCGCGCGATGTTTGCTGTCGGCGGGACGCCTGCCTTGCTGGTGGCGTTCATCCGATATGGCGTGGCCGAACCGAAGCGTTGGCAAACTCAGCGCGTACGGAAGACGATGTGGAACTTGTTTAGCGAATTATTTTCTGCGATCTATCGCCGGCGTACTTTGCTCAACTCGATCTATTTGTTGGTTTCGATCGCCGGGCTGTGGGCAGGTTCGGTGTACGTGCCGACAGCGGTCAACTTCCTGGCGACGAAATCAGGATTTAATTCGACTGACGCAACCAGACTGGTTTCTTATGGAACCATGTTGCTCTCGACCGGCACAATCATCGGCTGCATTGTGTTGCCGGTTTTGGCTGAGAGACTCGGGCGCAAACTCACGCTTGGCATCTTTTTCCTGATGATGTTTGTGTTCATTGCCGTCGGCTTTGGCTACGTGTTTTACCTCGCCGGCCATGCGCTGGCGTGGTTCATGATTTGTTTGTTCTTCCTCGGCTTCGGTGGCGCGAACTTCGCCATGTACACGCTGTGGCTGCCGGAACAATATCCGACCGAGTGCCGCGCGAGCGCGTTGGGTTTTGCCACGTCCGTGGGACGTGTCGCGGGCGCGGGAATTACATTTCTGGTGGGCGCGGGCGTCGCGCGGCTTCACACGATTGGAACGCCGGTGGCGTTGACTTCGCTCGCCTTCATTGTTGGGCTCTTGTTGTTACCGTTCGGCCAAGAAACCAAGGGCAAGCCGTTGCCGATCTGAAGCATTAGTGTCAGAACCCGGAGCGGTAGCGACGGGATCATGTGCGAAGATGCGGTTTGATCCGGGCGCTTCCAGCACCCCACGCGAGATGCTCGTGCGGGGACCCCGCGCCGCTGCCGGTTCTGACACGCGGTCACCAAAGACGACGAGCATCTTGCATGACTCGGCGCGAAAAATATCGCACTAAAAGCCGGCCGCCGCGAACTATTTCCCAAGCGCATTCCGTAATTGCTGAAAAATCCCAAGGATTCGTCCGCGATTGCGGAGTACGGCGCTTGCTATGTCTCTGAAGGCCCGATTGCGCTTTGCACACTCTGGCGTCAGCCTCTTTCTGACAGACCGCGGCGTGCCTATAATTGCAGTCGCGATGGCGACTGGGAAGAAGGACAGGAACCTGAAAACTTACAAAGAACGAATCCTCGTCATTGATGATGAGAAGATGATCCGCTGGTCGCTCGGCGAGGCCTTGCGCGGTTGGGGTTTTATGCCCGCGGAAGCCGCGACCGCTGGCGAAGGCCTGGCCGCATTCGAAGCCGAGTCGCCAGCGGCGGTGTTGCTCGATATCAATCTGCCGGACGGATCCGGTTTGGACGTGTTGCGGAAGATGCGGCAGCGCGAGCCGGAAGCGGTCATCATCATGATCACCGCGAATGTCCTGGTGGATGAAACCATCGCGGCTCTGCGCGGCGGCGCGTACGACTTCATCGGCAAGCCCATCAATCTCGAAGAACTGCACGTGGCGATTCGCAACGGCATCGAAGCCAGCCGCTTGCGCCGTGAAGTCAATCTGATTCGGCGCGAACGTTCGCAGCAATTCAGCTTCGATCAAATCGTTGGCGACTCGCCGGCGATCCGCGAAATGCTGGCGATGTCGCAGAAGGTGGCCGAGAGCGAAGTTTCGTCCGTGCTGCTGCAAGGCGAATCGGGGACTGGCAAAGATCTGGTCGCCAAAGCGATTCATTATCATTCGAACCGCGCCGACGGACCATTCGTAGCGATCAATTGCGCCGCCTTGCCGGGCACACTGATCGAAAGCGAGTTGTTTGGATATGAGAAAGGCGCTTTCACCGACGCGAAAGCTCGGAAAGAAGGAATGTTCGAACAGGCTGAGGGCGGCACGCTTTTGCTCGATGAGATCGGCGAACTCGAATTGAGTTTACAAGCCAAGCTGCTGCGTGTGCTCGAAGAAGGTGCTTTCCGTCGCGTCGGCGGATTGAAAGACATTCCGTTCGATGCGCGCATCATTGCTGCTTCGAATCGCGATCTGAAGCGTGAGAGCGAAGCCGGCCGGTTCCGTCTCGATCTCTATTATCGTCTGTCGGTGATTCAGATCGACATTCCCTCGCTGCGCGAGCGCGGCGACGATGTGTTGTTACTCGCCGAGCATTACATGGAATCGTTTGGCGAGCGGCTGCGAAAGAAGATCACCGGCATTTCTCCAGAGGTCGGGAAAGCATTCCGCCAGTACGACTGGCCGGGCAACGTGCGCGAGTTGCGCAACGTGATCGAACGCGCGATGATTCTCGAAGACGAAGAAGTCATCACGATGAAATACATGCCCCGGGCCGTTGCCGGCGGTCTGCCGTCCGATCACGCCGCCAGCGATGGCCACGGTGACGAACTGTTTCATTTGCCGCCCGGGGGCGTGTCGCTCGACGAAGTTGAAATGTCTTTGGTGCGTCAAGCGATCGAACGCAGCGGCGGGAACCAGACCAAGGCGGCGGAGATGCTGGGCATCTCGCGCGACCAGCTTCGCTACCGCCTGAAGAAGCTGGAAGAGTTTTCGGCGGTTCACGGATGAGTGCTTCCGTGTCAGAAGCCCGACCGTCAGGGAGGGCCAGTCGGAAGGCGCTAGCTCCCTCAGAAGCGCAGCTGGCGAGTGTGGCCCTCCCTTACGGTCGGGCTTCTGATACGAACACGCTCGTAACTTGATCGATTGCTTCTTGATACTTAAGCTAAGCGCGTGCAGCGCGAGCATACCCCTGAGACTTCCAAACCGAGATCGCACTCTGCCTCGGCCACCGAACAAGCGCTCACCGAATCACTCAAAGAAGTCGCCGACATCAAGTTCGCTTTAGATCAATCGACCATCGTCGCGATCACGGATCAGCGGGGCGTCATCACCTACGTAAACGACGCGTTCTGCCGCATCTCGAAATACTCGCGCGCAGAACTGCTGGGCCAGGACCACCGCATAATAAATTCCGGTTATCATCCGAAAGAATTCATTCGCAATCTCTGGACGACGATTGCGAGCGGCCACGTCTGGCGCGGCGAGATTCGCAATCGCGCCAAGGATGGCAGCATTTATTGGGTCGACACGACGATCGTGCCGTTTCTTGACGAGCAGCAGAAGCCGTATCAGTACGTCGCCATTCGCCACGACATCACGCAATTGAAACTGGCGGAGGAACAGATTCGGCAGCAAGCCGACCTGTTGGATAAATCGCAGGACGCGATCCTGGTGCGCGACATGGACGATCGGATCATCTACTGGAACAAGAGCGCCGAGCGCATGTACGGATGGCGTGCTGATGAAGTGATTGGCAAGCGCACGACAGATTTTTTGTTCGACAGCATTCCGCCTGATTATGCCCGGGCGCAGCAAACCCTGCTTGAACGGGGCGAATGGCGCGGCGAGTTCAATCAGATCACGAAGGACGGGAAGGAATTGATCGTCGAAGGTCGTTGGACACTCGTGCGCGATGAAGACGGTCGCCCCGTTCAGAAACTCGTGGTGAATACGGACGTGACGGAACACAATCGCCTGCAAAGCGAACTGCAGCGCGCCGCGCAACTATCGTTCGTCGGCGAGCTGGCCGCGGGGTTGGCCCACGAGGTGAAGAATCCCTTAGCCGGCATTCAGGGCGCGGTTGATATCCTGATTCGCCGGCGCGACGCAAACGATCCGGAACGCGAAGCGCTCGAAGGCATTCGTCACGAAGTAACGCGGATCGATGCAACTGTGCGGGCGCTGCTGGATCGCGCGCGGCCACGCAAACTGAACACGCTCGAGAGTTCTTTAGTCGAATTGATCACGAAAGCGATGACTGTGGCCAGGTCGCAGACCATCGGAGGCGGCGGCCGCCGGAAGATTCAAATAGAATTTCAGTCTCCGGAAGAGGACATCGTCGTTAACGCAGATCCCGCGCAGATCGAAGATGCGATTCTCAACCTGGTCATCAATGCGATCGAAGCCATCGAACAAGAAGGCCGAATTACCGTGCGCCTGCGGCGGGAACAAAATGAAGAGGTGGACGAAGCAGTCATCGAAGTCATCGACACCGGCCACGGCATCAGCGAAGAGAATCTCACACGGATCTACAACACTTTTTTTACCACGACCAAGGGCGGCACGGGCTTGGGCTTGCCCGCAGTGCGCCGCATCGCGCGCGCGCACGGCGGTCGAGTCGAAGCGACCTCAAAGCTCGGCGACGGTTCTACCTTCCGGATTCATTTGCCAATCGATTCCGATCACAACCAGTGATAAGAAAGTTCCCCTCCGCTGAAGG
>CBFHBI010000095.1:0-7861 GCA_965653755.1 uncultured Blastocatellia bacterium | reverse complement strand
GGCGTCAACCAATTTCTTCGCGGCATTGCGGACTGGTACGCGGCGCGCGGATTCGTCGCGATTTGCCCTGATCTATTTTGGCGACAACAGCGTGGAGTTGAACTGACTGATTCCGAGGAAGGTTTTCAGAAAGCGATCCAGTTGTATCAAGGTCTCGACCTCGCGAAAGCTGTTCACGATTCGGCGACGTCAGTTGAGTTCCTGCGTAAACATCCCGCGTGCAGTGGCCGCGTCGGAGCCGTCGGATTTTGTCTCGGGGGAAATTTGGCGTGGCTGCTTTCGGTCAGACACAGACCCGATTGTGCGATCGGTTATTACGGCGTCGGCATTGAAAACACCCTCAACGAAGCGCCGGGCCTGCAGACGCCGCTCATTTTGCACATCGGCGGCCGCGACGATCACTGTCCACCTGAAGCGCAAAAACAGATTCATGCGATGCTCGATTCGAATCCGCTCGTGACCATTCATGATTACCCAAATTCTGAACACGCGTTCACTCGGCCGGGAAAGCACTACGACGCGGCGGCGACGGAGCTGGCGAACTTGCGCTCGCTGGAATTCTTTGTGCGGCATCTGGCGGGCGAAGGATTTCAAAATGCACAGCAGGTTCTCTCCGATAAATGGGACGAGCACGTGAAATACGAATTCGCCACGCGCGACACGGAAGACACTTTGCGGACGATGGTGGCGGACGCTTACGTGAATCATGTTCCCGTGATGACGGGCGGCGTGGGCCAGGATCAACTGCGCGAGTTCTACTCGCAACGCTTCATTCCGCAGATGCCGCCGGACCCTTCGATGACACCTGTCTCGCGCACCACGGGTACGGACCGCATCGTCGATGAAATGGTTTTCGAATTCACGCACACGATCAAAATGGATTGGATGCTCCCCGGCGTCGAGCCAACTAACAAGCACGTCAAGATTCCGCTGATCGTGGTGGTCCATTTTCGCGACGGCAAGCTCGCGCACGAACACATTTATTGGGACCAGGCGTCTGTGCTGGTACAACTTGGATTGATTGACGAAGCTAAGCTGCCGGTTGCGGGCGTTGCCACCGCAGAAAAAGTCTTGAATCCACAATTGCCAGCGAACGAATTGATGGAGCGATAACGGTGTCAGAAGCCCGACCGTCAGGGAGGGCCTCTATCCCGACTGGCCCTCCCTGACAGTCGGGCTTCTGACAAGCTGCCGTGATCAAATGCAAACTGCAAATCCAACAATCGTCTCGCGCCTGCGCCGCGACCTCGGCACCGTCGAATCGTATGCGTCGCTGATCGGAATCCTGATCGGCGCCGGCATCTTCAAAGTCACGAGCGATGCCTGGCGTTTGACCGGACCCAGCGTGATCCTCGGCTACGCCGTGCTGATGCCCGCGATCCTCGCGACTTCGGTTCCGTACGCGGCCTTCATTTCGACTTCGCTCGGCAAGGAGCCGGGCGGCGAATACCTGCACTTGTCGCGGACTTTTGGCGGATACAAAATCGCTTACATCGGGGCCTGGCTCAAGATCGTCGCCTACATCGGCGCCGGAGCTTATCTCGCCAGCGCGCTGGCCGATTACATTATTGAGCTCAGTGGCCGGCGCATCAGCGGCGAGTTCGCGCACCAGGCGTTGGCCGCCGGCAGTCTGCTCTTTTTCTATTTCGTGCACGTCGTTGGCGTGCGCTGGTTTGGCCGCCTGCAAGTTGCAATGTGCGTCGTGCTCGGCATCTCGATCTTTGTTTTGGTTATTCCCGGCTTGTTTGCGATTCACCCGGCGAACTATTCGCCATTCGTGACGCACGCGGCCAAAGGGTTCGCGCTGAGTCTCGCGCCGATTTTCTTTTCTTACGCGGGCTTTGAATCGCTGGCCCAGACGGCCGGCGAAACGAAAGACAGCACGCGGCGTTTGCCTTGGGTGTTTTTGAAAGGCGTGACGGCGACCGCACTTATTTTTATTGCTATGTCGGTCGTGGCGTTCGGCGTGTTGCCGGGTGCGCGTCTCGGCGCAAGCGCAGCCCCCATGACCGAGGTCGCTTCGGTTTATTTGCCGTGGGGCGCGGCTGTCATCGTCACGCTCGGAGCAATCATGGCCATCACCACGTCACTGAATCCAACTCTGATTGTGCCTTCGCGGATGGCTTTGATCTTCGTCGAAGATGGTCTAGCGCCGGCCTGGCTCGGATTCGTTAACCGCCGCACCGCCACACCGATTATATCTTTGACCCTGAATCTCGTTGCGTGTCTGGTGTTGCTGCTGAGCAAGCAACTGTCACTCGCTTTGAACATCGCCGTATTCGCGCTGGTGTTGCTGTATTGTCTGCACAGTGTCGCGTTCTTGATTCTGCCTCGCTCAAACCCGAAACTGTATGCCGAAATAAGCGTCAATTTGCCGCGCTGGTTAATGGTCGCGGCGGCCGTGCTGTCGGTCTTGTCGATGGGTTTATTGATTGCGGTCCAGGTGGTCCAGGACGTGCAGACTCTGATGACGCAAACGCTGCGCGAGCGCATCGCGCAGCATGCGTTGACGAGTCTTGAACTCGCAGTGCTTTGGTCCTTCTTTGCCGCGCTGCTTTATATGTTTAGTGTTTGGATGAGCGGGCGCGCGCGCGCCGCAGCACAACGATGAACATCGAAGGACGAAGAGTTTTGATTAGCGGCGCCAGCCGCGGTTTGGGCCGAGCGCTGACCTTTGCTTTCGCGCAGGCTGGCGCGGCTGAAGTTTGTGCCGGCGCGCGTCAACCTGAAGATATCGAAAGCTTAAAACAGGACGCGGCGGCGCGTGGCGCTCGCATTAATCCGATCAAACTCGAAGTCAGAAGCGACGAAGACGTCACGGCCGTACAGCGACTCGGGTTTATCGATATCTTGGTGAACAACGCGGGCGTGGCGGGCTACGGCAATCCCGCATCGATGCCGTTTGAAACGGCCGTCGAAGAAATGGACGTCAACTTTTTCGGCGCGTTGCGTTTGACGCGCGCGCTGGCGCCCGCGATGCTCCAGCGCGGCGAAGGCATGATCGTGAATGTCGCGACGGCCTTCGCGAAAATAAATCTGCCGCTGGTCGGGACTTATTGCGCCAGCAAAGCCGCCCTGTTGTCGCTCGGCCAGGCGCTGCGCGCATATTTGAAAGACCAGGGCGTGCACGTGATGACTGTCATGCCAACGACGATCGATACAGACATGGCCAAAGGCGCGGACGTACCGAAAATGACTGCTGAATTTGTCGCCGATGAAATCCTGCGGCACATTCGCGCAGAGTCAAACGATCCGCCGATTGGCGAAGAAGCTGAACGAGTGCTGGCAGATTTACGTGCTGATCCTGCGGCCCTGGAAGAGATGTTGTCGCAGATTCGGGCCTAGTCGGAGCGCCGGCATCTTGCCGGCGGTTCGCGCGCATCTTGCGCGGAAATGATCTGCGAAAGTAGCCGGCAAGATGCCGGCGCTCTGCCCGCAAGGATGCGGGCGCTCCTTTATGAGTATCAATCGCCGCCGCGGAGAATTCCCGACGCTCGCTTCCGGCATTCATTTGCTGAGTCACAGCCTGGGCCCCGTGCCGCGCGCCACGCGCGAGTCTATGCTCGCTTACTACGAAGCGTGGGAACATCACACCAGCCAAGACGCTTGGGACACGAGTAGGTGGGAAATGTCTGCCGCCGTCGGCGACCGCCTTGCGAAGATCGTCGGCGGCAAACCGGGTTCGGTACAGATTCAGCCTAATGCCTCGATCGGCCTTTCGACTGTCGCCTCATGTTTTGATTTTCAAACGAGCCAACGAAATAAGATCGTCACCAGCGCGCTTGACTTTCCTTCGATGCAGTACATCTGGGACGCGCAGGCGCGTGTCGGCGCAAAGATCGAGGTGGTGCATTCCGATGATGGCATCACCCTGGCCACCGAAGACATCGTGAACGCGATCGACGACGCGACGGCGCTGGTCGCGCTCTCGCACGTTTCGTTTCGCAGCTCAAATCGAATCGATGTTCGACCCATCGTCGAGCGCGCCCACAAACACGGCGCGTTGGTGCTGCTCGACATCTATCAATCCGCGGGCGCGATGCCATTGCAGGCAGCCGAATGGCAAGTCGATTTTCTGATCGGCGGCACGATCAAGTGGCTGTGTGGTGGTCCGGCTTGCGGTTATCTGTACGTGCGGCCTGGTCTGCAGCAGGAACTTCAGCCGCGACTGACGGGTTGGGTCGCGCATGATGCGCCCTTCGATTTCTCGGAGCCGCCGATGCGCTACAGCGAATCAGTGCGACGCTTCGCGCAAGGCACGCCCAGCATTCCTGCTCTGTACTCCGTGCTGCCCGGATTGCAAATCATCGAGGAAGTCGGCGTCGAAACCATTCGCACCGAATCCGAGCGGCGCACGGAAGGGATGATTGAGTTCGCTCTGGATCGCGGCTGGAAAATAAACAGTCCGCGCAACGTGAATCAGCGCGGCGGCTCAGTGATGATTTATGTTGAAGATGGACCAGCGATGGTCAAGCGCCTGGCGGAAAGAAAAGTCTTCGTCGATTGCCGTCCCGGGGTGGGCCTGCGCATGTCGCCGCATTTCTTTAATACCGACGAAGAATTAAAAGAGGCAATGGAGACTTTGGCAGAATTGATGCCCTAGCCGGAGCGCGGGCATCCTAGCCCGCATGAACGCGAAGCGCGAACGATCGTTTTTGACAACTAAGAGCGTGCTGCGCACGCTTTGCGGGCAAGGATGCCCGCGCTCCGATTAAACATCATATCTCACACTCGGGCTGCCAGCCGGATAGAACACACCCAACAAACGAAGTTCTCCCGGTCCGCTATTCTCGACACAGTGCACCTGGCCTTTCGGCAGATAAATGCACGAGCCTGCCGCGATTGGGGTGTTCGTCTCGCCGGCCCACATGCGGCCTTCGCCTTTCAAAATGAAAAGCACTTCCTCGTAATTGTGAAAGTGATCCGGCGCGCGGCCGGGCGGAATTGAGCCGACGAATTGAGTAACCTGAGTACTCCCGACTTCATCGTCAACGAGAACTCGATACCAGCGGTCGGCCGTTGGTTGCGCCCGCTGATCCGCGAGGCGAACGATCGGTGTCGGACTTGGTTTAGTTGAACCGGTTAGCGGCGATGTTAAAGATGGAACATGACGGCCGCTGCTTATCGGCTCGGGACATCGCGAACTGATGAAGACCACCGGCGCTGATCCTTGATTCTCAATCGTAAGGTTTTGATTAGGCCGCAAGTACAACCCGCTATCGTCCGACAGCGGGTATCGCCAGCCATCGATGAATGCAGTTACGTTTGGTTTGTTCTCATCGTTACGCAGAAGATAGAACACTTCATCGCAGTCCTGGTTGAGAATGGCGTGCGCGGGTCCTGGAGCTATTTCGGTAATGCGAAGTGAAATCGCCCTGGCGCCACGCGCTCGATCCACCTGAATCCACTGACGGAAATTACCAACCTCAAACGGATCGCCTTCGCGCATCTCCGACACACGACAACCACCTGCGAGAATGACGGCCATGATTTAACGATCGGTTTTCAGATGGAACGTGGTGTGTTCGGTAACTGAACCCGCCGGTGACGCGAGGTTCGAGGTCGTGGGCGAACGCAGTTGCGGCGAACTGTAACCGGCATCGATCGCGTTTTGCGCGCGCGCGTCGGCGGAGTGGTCAGCGAGATTGGTGCGTGGACGCGTGAACAAGAGCGCGTTCAGCAGCAAGCCGAGTCCGATGCAAAACGTAACGAAGCCCAGTCCCGCGCCGGCGACGAACCCGTCCGCATCAGGCCCCTTATCAAGAAAGGCCATGAAAAGCATGATGACACAGGCGCCAAAACCGATCGACGAGACAATAACGCCTGCACGCATTCGGCGGAGTCGCTTCGCTTCCGGTGACTCGAGAAATTTTTCAATCTGAGGCAGAACGTCTTCAGCGACCTTTTTCAGTTCGCGCGCGTCTTCGACTTCACGAATCTTCGCCGCGACCGCGCGGCCAATCTCTTCGCGCGCCGAGACCGCCGAAGCAGTAATCGAATCGGGCCGTTCCAGGCTGACGCGCACCGGACGCAAGTCGGTCCCGCACGCGCGACAGTATTGGCTCGCCTGACGTTCTTCCGATCCGCAACTGGGACAAAACATACGATGAAAACTGTACGGCTAGGGTCGGCGCTTAGTTCCGGTTATCGAGCTGGCGATTGGCTGTGGTTAGATTTCTCCACGCCCAATTCAGGAAATATACACCGAGCGATATCCAAAAAAGATCAAAGACCAAGGTCATCAAGAACATCTCTCCGGTTTCCCGCTCAATGCCAATCAAAGGCAGAGTTAGAATGCCATTGATAAGGTAGCCGAGCGGCCCGACGATACCATCCGGATGTTGCCTGTCGTAAGAGGCGGCAAAGTGGACAAATGAGAAGAGGACAGCTAGGAGTATTGTGCCGACCGCTAGAGAAAACAAAATGTGGCGCGATTCGGTTTCCAACCTGCTAGCGCGGTTATGATCTACCCCGCCACTGACCGCCGGCATGATACAGATTTCGGTATCACCTGAAATAAGAACTTGCAAGACCTGATCGCGGCGCACGACCTGGCTGTTCACAAAGACATTCACGTGCGGACGCACTTCGCCTTGTTCGGTTAAGACACGATCGCGCAAGCCCGCGTGCTCGCGCCAAAGTTGATCCAACGCCTCGCCCACGTTATTTGGCGAACCCGCCAGCTTGATCTCAGCGCGGCCCGCGGCGAACTCTGTTAAGTAACCGGCAATTTGAAACGTAGTCATCTGGCGTTCATCATCCTAGCCGAGCAGATTGTACAAGTCCATGCGCACCTGACTAGAATCAGAGCCCGGTGGTTTTGTTCGATCGCATGGCAAGTAACGCAGAATTAAAGGAACGGGTTCGCGAATTTTGGCAGCAACATCCCTGCGGCACGAAGTTCAGCGATGCGGCGATCGGCTCGCGCGATTTTTTCGAGCTAGTCGAAGCGCATCGATATGAAAAAGAGTGGCACATTCCCATGGCCGCCAATTTCGGCGCGACCCGCGGACTAAAAGTTCTGGAGATTGGCTGCGGCCTCGGCACCGACGGCGCTCAATTCGCGCGAGCCGGCGCGGACTATACCGGCATCGATCTGACGGAAGCAGCCATTGAATTAGCCCAAAAAAGATTTGCGTTGGATGATTTGCGTGGCGAGTTTCGGGTCAGCGACGCCGAAAAACTGGATTTCGCCGATGAGTCATTTGACTTGGTTTATTCGCACGGCGTGCTCCATCACACGCCGGACATCGAAGCGGCCGTGCGCGAGATTCATCGCGTGCTGAAGCCAGGCGGTCGCGCAATCGTGATGTTGTATCATCGCGGCAGTTATAACTATCGCATCGGCATTCGCGTGTTGCGTCGCGCCGGGGCGGGGCTGCTCAAAAGTGAAGGCGGAATTAAAGTCGTTCATCGTTTGACGGGTGAACCGATCGATTCATTGCGCGAACACGCGGCGTCGTTAAGAAATCAGAATGGAAATTTTTCCGCGGATGAGTTGCTCAATCAAAGCACGGACGGCGCGGGCAATCCTCTGGCGCGTGTATATTCAAGGCGCGCGGCGCTGGCGCTGTTCAAAGATTTTCGCGAGGTCAAGCTGCGCACATATTTTCTGAACAAACGATTCATTCCTTTGATTGGTAATCTGTTGCCGCGATCCATCGAATCAGCACTGGCGTCGCGTTGGGGTTGGCATTTGTGGATTTACGCGACGAAATAGTTTTGAAGTACGCCGGCAGAGCGAAGCGGCGACGGCGCTTTGGATCGGTCGCGGCTCTAAACAAGGGATAATCCAAAGCGGTGTCGCGCTGCGCTTGCCACCGCACTCCAAATTTTCGCCTTATGCGAAGCATTCTCATCA
>CBFHBI010000094.1:0-7868 GCA_965653755.1 uncultured Blastocatellia bacterium | reverse complement strand
GAGAAGCTGCAAGAGCGCTTGGCGAAGTTGGTCGGCGGCGTGGCTGTGATCAAAGTCGGCGCGGCGACTGAGACCGAGATGAAAGAAAAGAAAGCTCGTGTCGAAGACGCGATGCACGCCACGCGCGCAGCGGTCGAAGAGGGCATCGTCCCCGGCGGCGGCGTGACTCTGGTCCGTGCGGCGAAGGTGCTCGACAAGTTCGACGTCGCCAAGGACGGCGATTCCGACGAGCAGATCGGTGTTTCGATCGTGCGTCGTGCGCTCGAAGAGCCGCTCCGCCAAATCGTCCAGAACGCCGGTAAGGAAGGCGCGGTTGTCGTCGAGAAGGTTCGCAACGACAAAAACGACAGCTACGGCTTCAACGCGCAGACTGAAACCTTCGAGGACCTCGTGAAAGCGGGCGTCATCGATCCGGCCAAGGTCACGCGCACGGCGTTGCAGAACGCGGCGTCAATCGCAGGCCTGATGCTCACCACTGAAGCCATGGTTTCGGAGATTCCTGAAGAGGACAAGGCTCCGATGCCCGGCGGCATGGGCGGCATGGGCGGCGGCATGGGCATGTAACGCCGTAGCTCAACTAACTCGAATAACCGCGGCTTGCCCTCCGCTGGCAGGCCGCGGTTTTGCTTTTAGGAGGAATACAGTGGGTAGCAAAAGTGATTCGCCGTTTCCAGGGAAGAAGCCACCGGTTCCCACGCCTAGGCCTAAACCGATTCACACCGGAGTCGATGGTCCGCCCTCAAAACCGCCTACGGCAAAGTGTTGGGATTTTAACATTGCTTCTCTTACTGAGGCGGGTCCGAAGGCGAGGAAGGGAATGACTGTTGACGGCATTCCTCGCGGCTCGCGTGTCCTGATTCATGCGGATATTGGTGTGCTTGGCGACGCCCCGTCAGTGGTTGCTTCTAGAATGATCAAAGCACAAACGAAGACAGGCGGAACATTGACGGGAGAGATTACTGCCGCGAGCGGGACTGCAGTATCAGTCCATATTTGTGTTTCCTGATGAAAGAATGGCGAGACCATCCCGACAATCGCGGTTTGTTTTTGGCTCCTTACCGTGCAAGGTGTGTACATACGGCCTTTGTGGTCGCTGCGACGGCGAAACCACCGCGACTCCCGAATCATTTACGATGAACGGGACCTCAGTAATTGGTTGTTTGAATTCGGCTCGCCAACGAGCACACTTGAGCGACTTGCATGGACGGCCTAGACCCTCGAAACAAAAGTCGCGACACTCTGGGATCTCTCTACCGCCGTTCGTGCCTCAGATTTGTACGGGGCTAGGTGATTTGAGCAACGTGAGGGGCAGACCCCTCTTTGCCGTTTCTCTGACAACAATTCTAGGTGAAGAGGGAAGAGTCAAATATCGTTCGGCGCAGTCACTGCGACGCGCTTTAGGAATTGCACCGGACGCTCGGCTCATGCTGATTGGAACGACGAGCGATTACACAATTGAAAAACTGTGGACACAGTCCGATGAGGCCGACGCATGGCGGCGAATCGCGAATTTAGGTTTTGAGTGTGCCACTGGCTTAACCTATTCAGTGTGGGACGCGCACCCAAGGTTCGATCAAGTTTTCAACCAAGAAAAGAATGAGACGACTTATGACATCCTGTTGTCAAAGGGCGTGATTTCTATTCCGTTTGTTTTCTTCTACGACGAAAAGGACTATCAGGCAGTGCTCTTGTGGTTGAATGATCACAAGGATGTGAGGAAAGTCGCGATTCTTGCGCAATTCAAGAGGAAGCAGGCGGCGTTCGAGGAAGTAGTCAAGGAAATGCACCGGTTGGAGTGAGACATATCACGGCCACTTCACTTCTTCGTGGTGGGTCCGTCGACGGCGGGCAGAATCAAGCGGCTCTTCGACGAATTTCCAAACGTGACGATCGCTACGATTGAACCGGCATACAAGGCACACTACAATCATCGTACGCTTAGTTAATTGAGCCACGTACCGGCTGTTTTGCGGATTCCTAAATCGACACTAGCCAAGAACAACATTGAGATGTACAGGAAGTTCTGCACACGAGCGAGAGGAGCGAAGCGAGCTAGTCGATATCGGGCCGAGTCCGTTAGGCCACTCTTTTCGAGAATATCTGTTTAGTAAAATGTCATCACCAGATCAGCCAGAAATGAACTCATGCATCATCAGATCGCCTGACACCGAACAGCCCGACCGTGACTGGCTTAAGTATTCTGTCGAAGAGCGGATCGAAGCAGTGTGGACGCTGACTCTGGAAGCTTGGAAATGGAATAACCCAGATGGAAATATTCCTCGACTTGACCGAACCGTCACGCGCGTTATTCGGAAGAACCAAGATTAGTCGTCATTTCCCATTGCGCGCCTGTTCCTTAAACGCCTCACGATGAATCTCGTAAATATGATGCGGCGGAATTTTCGGATGGCGATCGAAGGTTAGCAATCCGTTTATCTCCTGTTCGATGTCGGTGAGTTGCGTGTAACAGAAGCCGGCGAGAAATTTGAGAGAGGCGATCCCGCGCATCAAGTCTTCATACTTAGCCGCAAACTCTTCGGGCGTGTCGAATGAATCGTAGAATTGATAAAGCAAATCGCGTTTCTCCGGCGGGATATCGTTCGGGATGTTTAGAAAGCCGCCCACTTCGGAAAGCACGATCGGCTGGCCGCGATACTTCGAGCCGCGCGCGAACAAGGGCTTCTCGCCGATCCAAACCTTGTCCGGCAACGCCCCGCCTGAGATCGTCTCACGATAACGCGCGTGCAACTTGTCCGCCGACGGCGTGTAGTCGTGAATGGCGCAAATGTCCGTGATGTCGCTGTGCTCCCAACCATCGTTATCGACGACTGGCCGCGTGGCGTCAATGCGGCGGGTGGTGCGCACCATGCGCTCGATGTAGGCATATTGACCCGCGTGTTCGGCGCCCAAACCAGGAAAGCCCATGCTTTCGTTTACCGGAACCCAGGCGATGATGCAGGGATGGTTGTAATCGCGGCGCACGGCGCGTTGCCATTCGGCCGATAAGAGCTCTTCGGCTTCCGCGGACCACTCACGCGCATTCGGCATCTCTTCCCAAACCAATAAGCCAAGTCGATCGCACCAATAAAGACAGCGCGGGTCTTCGATCTTCTGGTGCTTACGAGCGCCGTTGAATCCCAGCATCTTGATCCAACCGATGTCGGTTTGCAGCGCTTCGTCGGAAGGCGCAGTCAGATAGCCGCCGGGCCAGTAACCCTGATCGAGCACCATCTTCAGATAGGTCGCCTCGCCGTTGATGAGCACCTGGCCGCCGCGCAATTCGATGCTGCGCATACCGAAGTACGAGCTGACTTCATCGAGTAGTCGATCGTGTTCATAGAGTCGAATCTTTAGATCGTACAGATGAGGCGAGTGGGGATACCACAGCTTCGCATAGGGAATCGTCAGCAGGAATTGTCCGGTCGCGACTGCCGTATGATCTTCCTTCCGCTCGACCAGCGTCTCGCCGTCGTAAACTTCGACCTCGATTCGCCAGTTCGACGAAGGCGCGTGCAGGAACACGCTCATAAAAACGTTGTTGCGTTCGGCGATCGGAATTATGCGCAACTCTTCGATGCGAATCGCGGGCGCGGCTTCCAGCCAGACGGTCTGCCAAATACCCGTCGTGCAGTAGTAATCAATTCCAAACGGCTCGCCGGTGAATGATTGTTTGCCGCGCGGCTGACGCGGGTCCTGTCGATCCTCCACGCGCAGGGCAACGCGGTTAACGCCTCGGCGCAGGTAAGGCGCAATCTCGAATTGAAACGGAACGTGGCCGCCCTGATTGTGGCCGACTTCCTGTCCGTTGATCCAGAGGATGCAGGAATAATCGACTGCGCCAAAATTGAGCAGCACGTCGGATTCTTTCCACTCAGCTGGAATTTCAAAGCTGCGTGCGTACCAGACGATTTCATGAACAGACTTATCATTGATGCCCGACATTTCCGTCTGGTAAGCAAACGGCACGGTGATGCGGGCCGGTAGTTCGCGCCCGTCTTGCCAACCTTGCTCGAGGCCTTCGTTGGCATCATCGAAGGCGAACTCCCATTCGCCGTTGAGGTTTAGCCAGTGCTCGCGCACAAAATGCGGCCGCGGATACTCGGGGCGGGGAATTCCATTCTCACTCATGACGTTCTCTTCATGCTGCCACGTGTAACTCATCTCTGTAACGCAATCTGTTAGATCGCGACGCAAACTAGCGGTTTGCGTTACGGCTCACCGAAAATCTTCCGCTGTCGTTGTAGCTCGTCTGCCAGCGGTTGATAAATCTCGCGCTCACCTTGCTCATTCGGATAATCCCAAAGTCCGTTGTAGCAATGCCGATCGTCCGCCCAACCGGGATGGTTCACGATCGGATACAAACAGATGCCCTCCATCTGCCCGCCGTCGTTCGCCGCGGCGCGCGCGTCATCACAGCCGTAGCGACCCCATTTCGGCCGCAACTCGTCTTCAATGCCAGTCTCGGCGATGAAGAACGGCCTTTGATAGCGGTCGTATATATCTTTAATGATATTTCTCAGCGGCTTGTAACGAGGATTGTTCTGATAGATAAAGCCGCCACCCAAAATCCATTGGTTGTGAACGTAATAGTTCGCGCCGACGATGTCGAGATATTTTGCAGCGCCGCCGAGGTGCGGCTTGTGGAGCCCCGACAACATGTCCCACGCTTCAAATTGCGAGGTGCGATAGCTTTCGGCCTCGCGAACTTGTTTCTGGTTGTTTGGGTCGAGCGGCAACACATTGATCATCGGATCGATTTGCGCAATCCGCGTCCGCCGATCGATTTCCCAAAGCGCTTCGCAGACAGCGATGTCAGCGCGGACCAGGTGCTCTTTTAATTCGTCTCCACGGCCTTTGACGAAAGGATTGAAGATGCCGCTATCGGCCGCGGCCCAGGTGAAGAACGATATCTCGTTGATTGGACAGGCGAAGAGAACGTCGTCGGTTTCATTCTTCCACACACGGGCAAATTCCCGCGCGAGTTTCGCGATCGCCTCGATGAAGCGAGGCGCGAACAGGTCCAGCCAGTCGGGCCAGCCATAATGAAAGAAGTCCCAGATGACTTGGATGCCGCTTGATTGACCGGCCCGCAGCATTGGCAGAACGCTGGAAAAATCATAACGGCCCGGCGAGGCTTCGATTAAGTGCCAACGCAGACCTTCGCGCGCGGTCCTGATCCCTTGCTCGATTAGCCGCTGATAGTCCTGGCGCGCGAAGCGATCGTGTTGCGTGAACGCAATCTCATCCAACCGCTTCCCGTTTTCCAGGCGATGCGTCGAACATTCAAAGCCGCCCAGAAAGAAACTTTCAAACAGCCTTTCGTATCTCGCCATGCTGACCGCCGCCGACCAGCGTCAGGTCAGTTGTGATGGTGGCCCGACTTGCCGGCTTGTGAATCCCGTGCTGAGGACCGTGCGCGAGCAACAAAGCGTCGGATCGTTTCGTGCTGACCATTTTCGAATAGACAGTCAGTGCCTGCGCCACGATCTGGTCCATGTTGTAATACTTGTAAGTCGCCAAACGCCCGACGAAGTGAATGCCCGGCGTGTTGTCTGCGAGCGCTTTGTACTTTGCGTAGATGGCGGCGTTCTCTTTGCGCGGCACCGGGTAATACGCGTCGCCCTCGCTCTTCGGAAATTCGTAAACGATGCTCGTCTTCGCGTGTTCCTGGCCGGTCAGGTATTTGAATTCGGTCACCCGCGTGTAGAGATGCTCGTTCGGATAATTGATGACTGGCGCCGATTGAAACACTTCGACGTTGTGTGGCTCATGTTTGAATTCAAGCGAACGATACGGAAGCTTGCCGTAGCAGTAGCCGAAGAAAGCATCCACCGGGCCGGTGTAGATCATCTCCTTGAACGGAATATCTTTTTCGATCTCGCGATAGTCGCAGTTTAAAAGGATCTTGATGTTCGGATGATCGAGCATATTCTCAAACATCCGCGTATAGCCATGCAGCGGCATCGCTTGATACGTGTCGGTAAAATAGCGATCGTCGCGGTTGGTGCGCGTCGGGATGCGCGAAGTCACGCTGGCGTCCAGCTCTGACGGGTCCAAGCCCCACTGCTTGCGCGTGTAGTTCTGGAAAAACTTTTCGTAAAGCTCACGGCCAACCGTGCTGACTACAACATCTTCCGACGTCTTGATGTGTTCGCGTGGCTCCGCGACTTTCTTGAAGAACTCTTCCACTTCGAACGAAGTGAGATTCAATCCGTAAAGTGAATTGATCGTGTCGAGATTGATCGGAATGGGAACTATATGGCCGTCAACGCTGGCTCGCACGCGATGTTGGTACGGCCGCCACGCCGTAAAGCGAGACAGGTATTCAAAGACCTCGCGCGAGTTAGTATGAAAGATGTGCGGGCCATATCTGTGAATCAGGACGCCGTGCTCGTTGTATTCATCGTAAGCATTGCCGCCGATGTGCGGCCGCTTGTCGCACAGCAGAATCTTCTTATTCGATCCGCGCGCGAGCCGTTCGGCGAGCACGCTGCCTGCATAGCCCGCCCCGACAATTAAGTAATCAAACATTTACCGCTCCCTTGTTCGAAGGATTCTATCGACTGGAGCGCAGGCGTCCTCGCTTGCAAACGTTCGGCAACCGAGACGGTTGCGCTCCAGTCCGTCACCGTTTTAATAGTTCGCCGCGCTTAACTGCTGTGTCGGGGCTTCGAGCAGCGACGGCGAAATTCGTTTTCGTTCCAGTACCTGATCGATTAGCGCGGACATTCGCGCCCACGTGTCGTCCCAGGAAGTCTGCGCCAGGAAATTATCGACGCGCTCCAGCCACGCGTCATTTGTCTCTTCACTCAGCGCCTTCTCAATTGCGGCGATGAATTCGTCCGTGTTGGCGGCAATCTGCACCAATTCCATCTCGCCATACGGACGCACGACATCCTGGATCGGAGTCGAGACCACAGGCTTTCCGGCCGCGAGATATTCTGGAGTTTTCGTTGGGCTGATAAATCTCGTCGATTCGTTCATCGCAAAAGGCAACAACGCAACGTCCCAACCGGCGATGTACTTGGGCAGTTCCTGATAGCTCTTACTGCCGAGATAATGAATGTTCGGCCGCTGCGGCAATGTGTCGGGATGAATCTTGACGACCGGCCCAACCATGACGAGTTGCCATTCGGGCCGCGCGGCCGCCGTCGCGTCGATCAATTCAATGTCAAAGCGTTCGTCGATCACTCCAAAGAAGCCCAGCCGCGGATGCGGAATCTCGCGTTGGTCTTCCGGATCTTCAGCGGTGGTTCGCGCCTGGTTGAAATGTGCGCGGTCGATGCTGCTGGGGAACGCATAAACCGACGGATGCCGATGGCGCTTTGCTTCGTACAAACTGTAACCACCGGTGAATACTATGTCTGCCAATTTCAACAGTTCCTTTTCCCGTTCCAACAGCTTCGCGGGCGCGCCTTTGAATGCCGACAACTCGTCCATACAGTCATAGACAATTGCCTTCGGCGACATCTGCCGCGTGAACTCCAGCGCCATCGGCGTGTAATACCAAAATACGTATTCGCGAATGCTGTTCTCGACGAAGAACCGATGCACCATTTCTTTCAGCACCGCTTGCGTGGCGATGTCGCTCTGCAAACCTTCCGGCAGATGCGGCGTGATGACCTTGACGCCGTGGTCGCGCTCGCGCACGTCGAGATGCATCGATCCATTGAACACCGGCTCTTCGAAAAAGAAGACACGGCCATCGGCGGCCGCTCGCTTCAGCAGATGCTGCGGGCGTTGATAAACAAAATCCCAACGCAGGTGCGACCAGACAATCAAATCAGGTTTGACAAATTGATCTTTCAACGATAATTCAAACCCATTTGCTAAATTGAACTCAGCGTGATGATTCAACGCCTCGATGG
>CBFHBI010000093.1:0-7879 GCA_965653755.1 uncultured Blastocatellia bacterium | reverse complement strand
GGCCGGCCCGAAGCCGTTTTGCTCTTGCAAAGGCATGCCACGGTCACGATCTGTCACTCAAAGACGCGCGATCTTCCAAACGTTACTCGTCAAGCGGACATTCTTATCGCGGCGATGGGCCGGCCGGGTTTTATCCGCGGCGATTACATAAAGCCGGGCGCAACGGTCATCGATGTCGGCGTCAATAAGGTGACAAGCATCGAGCAGGCGGGCGAATTTTTCGGTATAGATTCCGAAAAAAGAATCGCAGCCATCAGAGAGTGCGGCTACACGCTGGTGGGCGACGTTCATCCGGCGGAAGCAGATCGCGTGGCTGGCAGGCGCACGCCGGTGCCAGGCGGTGTCGGATTGCTGACAGTGGCTATGTTGATGAAGAATACTTTGCAGGCGGCGAAGTGGCGAAGCGGTTTGTAGGGGCAGGGCTTGTGCCTGCCCGAAGCCTGAATTGAAGAACCGCGGGCAGGGACGAGCCCTGCCCCTACATGATGCTGAAAGTTGGACTCACCGGTTCGATTGCCGTTGGCAAATCTTTCGTGCTGCGGACGCTGGCAGAGCTTGGCTGTCACATCATCGATGCAGACGAAGTCGCTCGTGAGGTGGTCGCGCCCGGCACCGAGGGCCTGCAAATGGTCGTCAGCGCGTTTGGTCCGGAAGTCTTGCGCGACGATGGCGCGCTTGATCGTTCCAAGCTCGGCGCGATCGTTTTTTCGGACGCTGAGAAGCGCGCCCAGCTCAACTCAATTCTTCATCCGCTGATCATCGCGGCGCAGGACGAACGCATGCGAGAAATTGCGTTGGAAGATCCGAACGGGATTGTGATAATCGACGCGGCCTTAATGATCGAGTCGGGCGGATACCGTCGGTTGGATAAATTGATCGTCGTGCATTGCCGGCCTGAGGTTCAATTACAACGTCTAATGACGCGGGATCATCTTTTCCGTGAAGCCGCCGAGCAACGCATTGCCGCCCAGATGTCGCAAGCAGAAAAAAAGAAGTACGCCGATCTCGTCATCGACACTTCGGAAGGATTCGACGACACGCGCGCACAGGTGTCGGCTGTTTACGACGCGCTTCACACGCTGACGGCTGAGGATGTTTCGGCAGCAAAGTAATCATTGATGCAGCGTGGTGATCGTGTTAACTTTCGCTGGGCCAGTCGCTGAATGCTCATGAATGTTTCGCGTTCGGGGTTCGCACGTTCCGCGCTGATTATCATCGCGTGTTGTATCTCGGCGGGTTGCACCGCCTCTGCGAATAATCAAGTTTTCTTTGGGAAAACTGATCCGCCGCGGCAGAACGTGCTGCGCTACATTTCAGGTCCCGAACCCGAATCGCTCGATCCACAAATCTCCGTCGGCCAGCCCGAAGCGCGCATCTATATGGCGCTTTACGAAGGGTTAGTCGAATACGATCCCAGAACGACGCAGCCGATTCCGGCCCTCGCCGAGCGCTGGGAGCCCAACAAAGATTCGTCGGAATTCACTTTTCATTTAAGACATGACGGGCGCTTCTCGAATGGCGATCCGATCACGGCGCGTGATTTTGTTTACACGATCAGGCGCGGACTTTCGCCGAAGCTAGGCTCGCGCACGGCCGAACTGGCTTACTACATAAAGTATGCGCCAGCCTACAACGACGGCGACGTGTTCGTTGTGGATCCGAAGACGGGCGCGTTCTTACTTGCCAAAGATTTCAAAGAAGAAGCCGCGAATGAAGCTGGTCAGACGAAACCGCGCGAGCCCTTGACGTCACAGCCCGTACAATCGGTAGCTGCCGAGTACGGGCCGATTCCCGCGGAGACGGCGCCGGTTGCCGACACGGCCTTTCATCACTTCATCCATTCGCCTGAACGTTTGGCGATTCCGGCCGATGAGAAGGCCCGCGCGAAGTTTCTCGACGCAAATCCGAAAGTCAAAGCCGCAGTCGCGGACAAACAGTTTGTGCCGGTAAAGCCGGAAGACGTTGGCGTCGAAGCCGTCGATGATTACACGCTGCGCATCTCCCTGAGCCAACCCGCGCCGTTCTTCCTCAGTCTGATGCCCCACCAGTTCTTTCGCGTCATCAATCAAAAAGCGATCGAAAAATTCGGCGATGCGTGGACCAAGGAAGGGAATATCGTTACCAGTGGTCCATTCACGCTCGACGCGTGGAACCATTACGACCGCGTCGTGGTCAAGAAGAACCCGATGTACTGGGACGCCGCGGGCGTGAAGCTGGACGGCATCGTGTTCTATATCACCGGCGACACGACGACGATTATGAACCTGTATAAGGCGGGTGAGGTCGATGCCATTTACAATCACGCCGTCCAGGTGCAATGGCTCGACATGGTCGCCAACTTGAAAGACTACATGGACGCGCCAGAGGCCGGGGTTGAGTATTACCAATTCAATTGCAAACGGCCGCCAACCAGCGACGTACGCGTGCGCAAAGCGCTAAACATGGGCATGGACAAAGACGCGCTCGGCGCCTGGCGGCACCAACATGCAGTTACCGGAATCACTCCGACCGGAATGTTTCCTGGTTATCCGCAACCGAAAGGCGATTCGTTTGATCCTGAAAAAGCCAGGACGCTGCTGGCTGAAGCGGGCTATCGCGACGCTGCGGGAAAATACGATCCAACGAAGTTTCCAGTTGATCAAATCGAAATAGATGTAAATGCGGATGGATCGAATTTGTTGATTGCGGAATTTGTTCAGGCCCAGTGGAAACAGAACCTGGGCATCACCATTCCGATCAAGCCGATGGAACAGAAGACGTTTCTCGCCGCGCGCGCGAAACTTGACTACAAAGGCATCGCGCGCAACGGCTGGAGTGCGGACTACATGGATCCGTTCACGTTCCTCGGGCTCTACTACACAGCGGGCGGCAATAACGGCACCGGGTGGTTCGATCCGAAATACGCCGAATTACTGGACGAAGCGAACAGTACTGCGGATCAGCAAAAGCGCTATGAATTGATGGCGAGGGCCGAAAGCATCGCCCTCGATGCGCAGCCGATCATGCCGCTGTTGACGACCGGCGCGCGCTGGATGAAAAAGCCCTACGTTAAAGGAATGTACCCTAATCCTGAGTCGCTCTTCCCGTGGAAATTTGTGTACCTTGAGCGCGACAGCGCGAAGTGGGACTATGGCGTTCCCAGTATGCAGTGATTACCCATGCTACGTTTCATCGTTCGCAGGATCATCGTAATCGTTCCCATGCTGTTCATCATTGTCTCCCTCACCTGGGCATTGATCCGTCTCGCGCCCGGCAATTTCTATACGGGCGAAAAAAAACTGGCGCCGGCCGTGGAAAAAAACCTGCGCGAAAAGTACGGATTGAACAGACCCTGATACGTTCAGTACGGCAAAATGCTCGGGAACATCGCAAAGTTCGATTTCGGGGCTTCGCTCAAATACGAAGGCCAGTCGGTCAATCAGATTTTGCTGAAAGCTTTGCCTGTGTCGGCGGCGCTCGGGGTGTCGGCGTATCTCTTTGCACTGATCGTCGGCATCACGATGGGGACGCTGGCGGCGCTGAAACAGAACTCGTGGATTGATTACGGCAGCATGACCTTTGCGATGCTGGGCATTTCAATTCCGAATTTCGTTCTCGGTCCATTGTTGGTGCTCCTGTTCGCGCTGACCCTCTTCTGGTTGCCGCCGGCGTTGTGGCAGGGCTTTCCGAGTAGAAACGTCATTCTGCCTGCATTGACGCTTTCGGCGATTTACATCGCGTACATCGCCAGGCTCACGCGCGCGGGGATGTTGGAAGTGATGCGCTCGGATTACATTCGCACCGCCCGGGCGAAAGGATTGAGCGAAAGCGCCGTCGTGTTTCGTCATGCATTGCGCGGCGGTCTCTTGCCGGTAGTTTCGTTCACCGGACCGGCACTGGCGTTTCTAATTACGGGAACGGTGGTCGTAGAGAAAATCTTCGCGCTGCCGGGACTCGGGAATTATTTCATCAACGCGTGCTTCAACCGTGACGAACCCTTAATCATCGGCGTCGTCTCGTTCATCGCGATTGCGGTCCTGGTTTTCAATTTACTGGTTGATATCGCGTACGGCTTTATCGATCCGCGAATTAGATATTGATTGGTACGCAGGCCTCGGGCGTGCTACCCGCCCGAGGCGTCGTACCGAGAGTTATGCCGATAGACGAACACAAGCCTGAGCTAACCGAACCCGAGATTCACGTCGGTCCTGAGTACGCCGTCGCGGAAAAAGATGTGCGCGAACTGGTCTCCGGCGAAGTGATTGTCGGCACCTCTTTATGGCGCGACGCCTGGCGGCGACTGTTGCGCAACAAGCTTGCGGTCTGCGGCATGATCGTGGTGCTGGTTCTGGCGATTGCATCTTTAATCGGGCCGACGTTGATTAGCAGCGCGACGGGCTACAGTTACGATTTCATTCCCAAGGGCACGCAGCTGACGAAATCATTTGCGCCGTTTCGTTCTCCCGACGGCAAGTTCTCCTGGACGCATCCGATGGGGACGGACAATGCCGGCCGCGATCTCTTCGCGCGTGTGCTTTCAGGTGGACAGATATCTTTGATGGTCGCGTTGATTGCGACGCTGGTATCGCTCTTGATCGGCGTGTCATACGGCGCGACGGCAGGGTACCTCGGCGGCCGTGTCGATGACCTGATGATGCGCATAGTCGATGTGCTCTATTCGCTTCCTTACGTCATCATCGTAATCGTTTTACTCGCGATGTTGCCGGCGAAGACGCCAACCGGCCAATTAGCGGAGTTGTTCTTAGCGCTCGGCGCCGTGTCGTGGTTGACGATGGCGCGCATCGTGCGCGGCCAGGTGATGTCGCTCAAGAATCAGGAGTTTGTGCTGGCGGCACGCGCGACGGGGGTCTCGACGCCGAAGATTATTTTTCGTCATCTAATTCCCAACGCGCTTGGACCAGTGATTGTTTATGCGACGCTCACCGTGCCTACTGTCATGTTGAGCGAAGCATTTCTTTCTTTCCTCGGCCTCGGCGTACGTCCGCCGCGCGTTTCGTGGGGCAGCCTGGCGGCAGAAGGAGCGCAGAACTTGGCTGTCTATCCGTGGCAATTGATTTTTCCGGGAGTGACGATGGCCTTAATGCTTTTCTCGCTGAATTTCGTCGGCGACGGATTGCGTGACGCTTTGGATCCGCAGATGAAGCGTGGCGGATAAGCCGGATTAATCATGACTTTCGAAACACGCATTCTGGAACGCGTACACTGGCTTAAATACTGGCCGTGTGTACTCGCTGGGCTTCTATTTCCTTTGCTCGCGAAGTTTCTTACGATATGGCTTCATCCTTATCTCGCTGAAGGTATAGCTGGATTCACTGTCGGCGCAACTATGATGTTGCTGCTGTCCAGATACTTTCCTCTTAAGCGGCGAGTTCCAGTATGGCTTGCCGCGATTATTTGCGGGGCGGCAACAGGCGCCGCGGCGATGAGTATGTCATACGTGCTGAAGTGGCCTTGATTGATGAAGATGCAAAGCGCTAATGGAACACTTGTCAGCGTAAGAGACCTTCGCGTCTACTTCGAAGCCGAAGGGGGTGACGTTAAAGCCGTTGACGGCGTCAGCTTCGAAGTCAGGCGCGGTGAGACGCTCGGGATTGTCGGCGAATCGGGTTCCGGCAAATCAGTCGCAAATCTTTCGTTAATGCGATTGGTTCCAGAACCGCCGGGAAGAATTGTGTCAGGCTCAGTGAACTTTCATGGCCGCGACATTTTGAAAATGTCCGCGCGCGAGATTCGCGATCTGCGCGGCAAACGGATCGCGATGATTTTTCAGGACCCGATGACGTCGCTTAATCCTTTCTTGCGCGTCTCAAAGCAACTGATGGAAGTGACCCAACTGCATCTCGGTCACAGCAAGCCACAGGCCCGGGCCCACGCGGTCGAGATGCTTGAGCGCGTGGGCATTCCCGACGCGGCGGATCGCGTCGATAGTTATCCGCACGAATTCTCTGGCGGCATGCGCCAACGAGTGATGATCGCAATGGCTTTGTCGTGCCAGCCCGAGTTGCTGATCGCGGATGAGCCGACGACCGCGCTCGATGTGACGATTCAGGCGCAAATTCTCGATCTGATCAAGCGTCTGAAAACTGAAACCGTCGCCAGCGTGATTTTGATCACCCACGACCTCGGCGTAGTCGCCGGCATGACTGATCATGTCATCGTCATGTACGCGGGCAAGATTTTCGAACAAGCGCCGACGGCTGAACTCTTCGCGCGTCCCGGAAATCCCTACACGCGTGGTTTGCTGCGATCGGTTCCCGATCCGGCTGCCGGTCAGGAAAAGCTCTATCAAATTCCCGGACAGCCGCCCGATCTCGCACGGCTGCCGCCAGGTTGTCCTTTTGCTTCACGCTGCGAACGTGCCGAGGAAATCTGCACGCGCGAGTTTCCGCCTTTCGTTGAATTAACCCGGGACCATCAGTCGCTCTGACATTTCGCCGCGGAGGTTTACCAAACCGCATGACGGCCCACGGGCAATCGCTGCTTTCAATTCGGGATCTGCAGGTCCACTTTCCCGTCCCCGGCGCGCGCTTGTTTGGAGGTTCGCAGAGACACGTCAAAGCAGTGGACGGCGTGAATCTCGAAATTGAGGCGGGCGAGACGATGGGTCTGGTCGGCGAGTCAGGTTGCGGTAAGACAACACTGGGACGCGCAATTCTGCGATTGGCTGAGCCGACCTCCGGACAGGTCCTGTTTCGCGATCGGGACCTGGCAAAGTTATCGACCAGCGAGATGCGCGCTCAACGCAGGCATCTGCAGATCATTTTTCAGGACCCATACGCTTCGCTCAATCCGCGCATGACGGTAAGCCAGATTATCGGCGAGCCGTTGGAAACGTTTCGCTTGGCGAAAGGCAAAGCCAAACGAGACAGAATCCAGGAGTTGCTGGAGCTGGTGGGCTTGAGTCCGCGCTTGATGAAACGATACCCGCACGAATTTTCAGGCGGGCCGCGGCAACGCATCGGCATTGCGCGCGCCCTGGCAGTCGATCCGGAATTCATCGTGGCCGACGAACCGATCTCTGCACTGGACGTCTCGATTCAAGCGCAGATCATGAATCTGCTCGAACGTCTGCGGGCGCAAAAAAATCTAACTTACTTGTTCATCTCGCACGATCTGCGCGCGGTGCGACATCTATCAAATCGAATTGCGGTCATGTATCTCGGGAAGATTGTCGAACTTGCGGGCGCGGCATCGAGCTATTCCGACCCGTTAATGCCTTATACGAAGGCGCTGATTTCAGCAGTGCCGGTGCCTGACCCGAAAGCCGAAGCGGGCCGGCAGCGCATCGTCTTGCAGGGTGACGTGCCTTCGCCGATTAACCCACCGAGCGGCTGCCGTTTTCGCACGCGCTGTCCTTATGCGATCGCCGCCTGCGCAGAGGTTGAGCCGCAACTGGTCGAAATAAAGCCCGGGCACTTTGCCGCTTGTATTCGAATCAGTCCCAATCAACCCGACATCGATCGCGTCGCGCCCGGCGAGGCGCCCGGGATGACATCATCGGCTGCCGATTCTCCGTGAAAACTTCGCGGCATTAACCGTTTAAGTACATTCTGAGTTGAATATTGAAGCAGCTTCGCGGCCTTGGTGTGCGCGGCCGGTCGCGCGCTGGTGACGGTTGGATCGGTGTCTGTTCGCACCTATACTCGCAAGCGAGTTGATGCTTCCGTTTGCCCCCGAGACTATGAAGCGCTCGAATTCGAAAGCACACGACCTCAAGCAAGGAGCGATTCCACAGAAATCCGCGCTGACTGCGCCGCCTGGTTGGGCGGAACTGCAAAGCGAAATCGCGCACACTTCCGGAATTTCTCTACTGCTCGTCGAAGGGCATCAGCCGCCCGCGTTGACTATCGCCAACAATAATTCGATTTGCGAAGCGCTG
>CBFHBI010000092.1:0-7929 GCA_965653755.1 uncultured Blastocatellia bacterium | reverse complement strand
CTGGAACGATTCGCCTGATGGACCGGAAGATCCCCAGGGGTACCTGTACATGGGCGGTACCAAGCTCTACAATAAGGGAACGAGGCAAGAGTACCTCACCATCGACGAGTCTGAGGTAGAAGAAGCCCCCGAGCATTTGTCCGATGCGGAGGTGCGTTCCATTCAGAAAGTCGCGCGCCCCCATGCGTCGCGAATCCTGAAGCTGCACCTCAATCAGGCGTAAGGCCGAGTGTCGGCCGCAATTTACCACGAGCCGGCCGCCAACTTCGGTAATGGCGCCCGGCGCCCCGTCGCTCTTGCCGGCAAAAGGCTCTGCGCTCCAAATTACCAGCCGTTTTCGTCCCAGCGTCGTAAAGGCGTTGGGCCACGGTTGTAATCCGCGAATACGCCGCTCAATTGCAAAAGCGTCCATCTCCCAATCGATCATTCCATCTTCGCGTTTGAGGATTGGCGCAAAGGTGGCTTCCGCGTCGAGCTGGGGCTTGGGTTCGATGCGATCAAGGTCGCGCAAAGTCTCGCTAATCAGTTCGGAGCCTACATTCGCTAATCGAGAAAGAAGCTGCGGCGAGGTTTCCCGTGCATCGATTCTCGTCGCACGCTGCAGCAGAATCGGTCCCGCATCGAGTTGCTGCACGATGCGCATCGTTGTCACGCCCGTCTGTTCGTCGCCATTCATAATCGCCCAATTGACCGGAGCTGCGCCACGATATTTCGGCAACAGCGAGAAGTGCACGTTGACGCACCCGCGCGGAGGCGCGTCCAGGAACTCCTGCGGCAGAATCCTGCCGTATGCAACGACTACGGCGATATCGGCTTGGTGTGAGGCAAATAAATTTTTTGCTTCTGACGTTTTGATCTTCTGTGGCTGATGGGTAGGGATGTTATGGGCGAGCGCGAATTGCTTGACCGGCGGAGCGTGGAGTTTCTTTCCGCGACCCGCGGGTCTGTCGGGTTGTGTCCAGACCGCGACGATCTCGTGACCGTCATCGACGAGCCGCCGCAGAGACGGCACCGCAGATTCGGGTGTGCCCATGAAAACTATGCGCATATGAATCGCGGCTATGCCGCCGTCACGCTGCGGTTAGGCTGAGTCTCGTTTCAGATGACTTACCACTAGCTTCAGCTAGTGGTAAAGAATCAAATTAGAAAAAGGGCTTTAGCCCAATAGTTCGGCTAAAGCCAAAAGGAATCTATTCTGTTTTTGCTTTGGCTAAAGCCGTGCTCGGTTCTTAATACGGTTCCACTAGCTAAAGCTAGTGGCAAGTCAGCAGGGCCGCAAAAATTAAATTGCCGTCCCGGCTTCGGCTCGCTTCCGTGTCGCGCCTACCTTTTCAGAAGCGACCTTCGCTTGCATGAATAGCAAAAGGTAATCGCGGCCGCCGGCTTTCGAATCCGTGCCTGACATGTTGAAGCCGCCGAAGGGATGCACGCCGACCATCGCTCCCGTGCACTTGCGATTCAAATAGAGATTGCCGACGTGAAATTCGTTGCGCGCGCGATCGAGCTTCGCTTCGTCGCTCGAATACACGGCGCCCGTCAGACCGAATTGCGTGTCGTTGGCGATCCGCAGCGCGTCGTCGTAATCGTTGGCTTTGATCACGGCGAGCACCGGCCCAAAGATTTCTTCCTGTTCGATTGTCGATCCGGCTTTGACGTCGGCGATTACGGTTGGTTCGATGAAAAATCCCTGCTCGCCATCAGAGCCGCCGCCCGCGACGATCCGTCCGCCTTCGGCTTTGCCTTTTTCAATGTAGCCGTTGATTGATTTGAAAGCTTTCTCGTTGATGACGGCGCTCATGTTGTTTCCGTTGTTGGTCGGATCGCCGAGTTTAATCTTCGCGGTGCGTTCGGCAATTTTTTCGATCATTGGATCGTAAACGCGTGCGTCGATGATCGCTCGCGAACAGGCCGAACACTTCTGGCCCTGGAAACCAAAGGCAGATTGCACGACGCCGGTGGCAGCTTCGTCCAAGTCGGCATCGTCAGCAACGATAATCGCATCTTTGCCGCCCATCTCAGCGACCACACGCTTGATCCAAAGCTGCCCGGGTTGAGTCTTGGCCGCGCGTTCGTTGATGCGCAGCCCAACTTCTTTTGAACCGGTAAAAGCAACGAAACGTGTTTTCGGATGATCGACGACCACGTCTCCAACCTCAGCGCCAGAACCGGTCATAAAGTTAACGACGCCTGCCGGGAGTCCGGCTTCTTCCAGTAACTCGAAAAACTTGTAGGCAATCGCCGGCGCGTCAGACGAAGGTTTGAGCACGACGGTGTTGCCGGTGACAATCGCCGCCGCCGTCATGCCCGCCATGATGGCGCAGGGAAAATTCCACGGCGGAATCACCGCGCCGACGCCGAGCGGAATGTAATCGAGATGGTTCTGCTCGCCCTCAATCTTCACCAGCGGCTGGTCGCTCGCATAGCGCAGCATCTCGCGGCCGTAAAATTCGAGAAAGTCGATCGCTTCAGCCGTATCGCCGTCAGCCTCGGGCCAGGTCTTCGCGACTTCGTAAATCATCCAGGCCGAGAATTCGTGCTTGCGCGCGCGCATCAACTCGGCGACGCGAAACAATAGTTGGGCGCGTTCCTGGGCCGGCACATTGCGCCATGTCTTAAAGGCTTCCGCTGCCGTCTCGACAGCTTTGTTGGCCAATTCTTTCGTGGCTTTGTGAAACGTGCCGACTACCTGCGCACGATTTGCCGGATTGATGCTGTCGAGCGTGTCGCCCGTGTTGATGCGTTCACCGCCAATGACCAGTGGATATTCGCGACCGACTTCGTTCTTCACTTGGTCGAGCGCCGCTCGCATGGCCTGCGCGTTTTCTTCTTTGGTGAAATCAGTAAATGGTTCGTTACGAAATTCTGTTGGCATGATTCCTCTCTTGTGTCAGAAGCCCGACCGTGAGGGAGGGCCAGTCTGCGAAAGGTGCCCTCCCTCACGGTCGGGCTTCTGACACGCTAATCGATTTTACGAAGACCACTCGCCGGCCTTCTGTAGTTTCTTAATCTTGCGTTTGACGATTTCCCGCTTCAACGGCGACATGCGATCGAGAAACACGATGCCGTCGCAATGATCCGTCTCGTGCAACATGCAGCGCGCAGTCAATTCGGTTCCGTCAAGCTCGAATTCTTTGCCGTTGACGTCGTGCGCGCGGACGATTGCGCGCAGGTTCCGTTCAACGCCGAAGAAAATGCCGGGAAATGAAAGACAGCCTTCGTCACCATCCTGTTTCCCCTCCTGCGCAATCACTTCCGGATTGATCATGACGATGCGTTGTGCCGGGTCTTTACCGCCCGAACAATCCATCACGAACAGACGCTGCGGCACACCAACCTGCACTGCGGCGAGCCCCACACCAGGCGCCGCATACATCGTCTCGAACATATCGTTGACGAGTTTTTTAAGGTCGTCGTCGAATTTGGTAACCGGATCCGCGGGATTATCGAGCACCGGATTCGGCCAGGTAACAATCTTTAATAAGGACATTCGTAAGTTTGCTTCCTAATAATTCTTCTATGAAATTTTACGATGAAGGCTGAGGTTACGCTAGTTGGGCTTAGACCCGAAATCCTTCCACAGTTCGACTGCAGCCCAGCCGAATAAAACCAAAAGGCAGAGGACCCAGACAAGCAGGTACCACACAAACGACAGAGAGAAACCGGTCAACCGTGAGAGTGGATAAGCTAGCGCGCCGGTAATCAGGAGCAGTTTTAATTTGAACCACCAGAGGTGACCGGAAAAAGGATCACACTCAGAGTCTCGCGTGGTCATCAATAGCCTCGCAACTGCTCGCGATAACCATCAAAGTTCCGTTTCATCTCACCCAAACTGTCGCCGCCGAACTTTTCGCGCATGGCGCCGGCCAAGGTCAGCGCCACCATGGCTTCGCCAATCACACCCGCCGCCGGAACAACGGTGATGTCGGAGCGTTCGAAGGCGGCTTTCTCTTCCTGCTTGGTGTCTATGTCGATCGAGCGGAGCGCGCGCCGCAGCGTCGAAATCGGTTTCAAATGGCCGCGCACACGGATCTCTTCGCCGTTAGTCACGCCGCCTTCCAAGCCGCCCGCGCGATTCGTTTCGCGAATAAATTCCCTGGTCTCGTCGTTGTAAGAGATTTCGTCGTGGACCTCCGAGCCGGGCAGGGAACTGGCTTCGATGCCGGCTCCGATTGCAACCGCCTTCACCGCGTGAATCGACATGATGGCCTGGGCCAGCCGTCCGTCAAGCTTTTGATCCCAGGCTGTGTGTGAACCGAGTCCGGGCGGAACTTTGCGCGCGACGACTTCGAAGATGCCGCCGAGGGTGTCGCCTTCGCTCTTCTTTAGATCGATTAATTCGATCATCTGCTGCTGCGCGTTTGCATCGGCACAATTCAGCGGCGAGTCGTCAGGAATCGCGGCGATCTGTTCGAATGTCAGTTCGAGTGGCTCTACAGGAATGCCCCCAAGTTGGATCACATGGCTGCGAATCTCAATCCCGAATTGCCCGAGCAATTGTTTTGCGAGGGAGCCACAAGCAACGCGCGCCGCGGTCTCGCGCGCCGACGCGCGTTCGAGCACGTTGCGCAAATCGCGCACGTCGTATTTCAACCCGCCGGCAAGATCCGCGTGACCGGGACGCGGTCGTTTCACAACGCGAGACTTCTCCGGCGCTAGTTCGGTTGCTTCGCTTGCCATAATTTCCTGCCAGTTGGCCCAGTCCTTATTCTCGATCATCAGCGCCAGCGGCGAACCGAGCGTTAAACCGTGCCGCATACCACTCAATATCTCGACGCGGTCCTGCTCAATCTTCATCCGCGCGCCGCGGCCGTAACCTTGCTGTCGCCGCCTGAGTTCGCGATTGATTTGATCGATATCGATCGGCAAGCCGGCCGGCAAACCTTCGACGATCGCGACGAGCGCGCGTCCATGTGATTCGCCGGCAGTGGTAAAGCGGAACATAAGAAGGTGAATCGTCAATGGTAAATCGTGAATAGTAAAAGCAGGGATGCGCTCGTATGCACATCTCATTCACACCTCGCTTCAGCGAGGTGTGAGGCCACGTTCGTCCGATTCTCAAACCGTTTCCAACGGTTTCTCGCTAAAAGCCGTTGAAACGGCTTGGCTGAAGCTCATTCGTCCCGGCCACCTCGCTGAAGCGGGGTGTGAATGAGAAGCTGTTATTGCTGATCGTTGAGCAATGGTTCATCAAACATATTCCCACGTCCCAGAATTCCAGCGGGATCGAACGCGCGCTTCAACGCAGCCATCTCGCGCAAATGTTGGTGGCCGTAAAGCTCCTGCAGATATTCCCGTTTTAATTTGCCAATGCCGTGTTCGGCTGAAATTGTCCCGCCCACCTCAACGGCGCGAGGGATAAATTTGCGATAAATCCCCCAGGCACGCTCAGCCTCGCCGTCATTGCGCGGCAGAATGTTCACGTGCACGTGATTGTCGCCGATGTGGCCGAAGATCGTGTAGCGCAAATAACCGTCACGCAGGTTGTCCTGGTAAAAACTCAACATGCCGGCGAACTGATCGTCGGGCACGGCCATGTCGGTCGAAACTTTACGCTGATTGTGCTGGGCAAACCATTCGTTCATCAATACCGGCAACGCATGACGGAACTGGCGTAGCTTCGCTTGATCCGGTTCGTTAGTCGCAAACCATGATTGATCGGCTAATGCATGATTAGACTCAAGCAGTGACAGCCATTCACCCATCAACACATCTTCAGTTGATGCGGTTGTTTCCTGTTCGAAAAAGATTGCGCCGGTAGCTTCGCGCGGCACCGTGTCGTACTTAGTACGCAAAAAGCGCAACGACTCGACGTCGAAATATTCGAGCGCGCGCGCGTCAAACCCGATCGCTAAAGTTGTCAGGTCGTTTTGGGCGCCCTTCCGCAGGCTAGTGCCCCGATTCCGGAGCGATCTTTCGCGTGCTTCGCGGACGAACGCCAGCAAATTATTTTCATCGTCGAAGAAAACAACTCCGCTTAGTAAACCTTCGGGCTTAGGCAAAAGCTTGAGTTCGGCTTCGATAATCACGCCGAGCGTCCCTTCGCTGCCGATAAACAAATCGATTACGTCCATTCCCGGCGCCACGAAATAGCCGGAAGCATGTTTCCGCACGTGCGGCATTTCATAAGACGGAAGGCGCGCCGCGATGACGCCGCCGGATGCCAGCGCGATCGCAATTTCCCGATCGCGCGCGAACATTTCTCCGCGTCGCAGCTGAACGATCTCGCCATCGGCAAGCGCAATCTTCAAGGCCGTCACGTAATTTCGGGTTGGACCATATTTGAAAGTCCGCGCGCCCGATGCATTCGTGGCGATGTTGCCGCCGATGAAGCAACTGCGTTCGGTCGGATCGGGCGGATACAGCAACCCTTCGGCGTCAACCGCGTGCTGTAGGTCCATAAGTCGGACGCCGGCTTCAGCGATTGCACGTCCGCTATTGGTTTCTCGATTGATGCCGGTAATGCGATTTAGTTTGTTCGTCGCGAGGACGATGCCGCCGAAGGGAACTCGACCGGCAACAGTTCCGGTTCCCGCTCCGGAGACTGTCACCGGAGTTTTGGTTTGGCTGGCTTCGCGCAGGATGGCGGCGACGTCGCTAGGCGTCTCAGGAAATACCACGCGCGAGGCTTTGCCGCCCCTGACATAGCTGGCGTCGGAAAGATAGTCCTGGATCTCGTCGGGCTGGGATTTAATGAGCATTCAAAATTAGACGTTGTTTAGAGGCGGGCTACTGCCCGCCCACTGCTCCGTGTCGACACGTTCGGCGGGCAGTAACCCGCCTCTAAACTGTCATTACGCCACCTGCAGCTCGCGCTCACGAAGGTACTTGATTCGATCGCGCAATTCCGCCGCCTTTTCGAATTCAAATTTCTTCGCGTGCTCGCGCATTTCGAATTCGAGACGCGCAATCGTTTCTTGAATTTGATCGGGACTATAGCCCTCGATCTCTTCAAGTTCCAGAGGCACTTTGAAGTAATCGGCTTCAGCCGCAGTCACCAATGTCGCTTCGATCGGTTTGATGATTGTCCGCGGCACAATCCCGTGTTCGCGGTTGTATGCTTCTTGCAATTCGCGCCGGCGACGCGTTTCATCCATTGCGTGCTTCATCGAATCGGTCAGGCGGTCGGCGTAAAGAATCGCCTTGCCGTTAGCGTTGCGTGCCGCGCGGCCGATCGTCTGGATCAAGGACGATTCGGAACGTAAAAAGCCCTCTTTGTCAGCGTCGAGAATCGCGACCAGCGAAACTTCCGGCAGATCGAGACCTTCGCGCAACAGATTGATTCCGACGAGCACATCAAATTCGCCGCGCCGCAAGTCACGCAGGATCTTGATGCGTTCAAGCGTTTCAATATCTGAGTGCAGGTAGCGCACGCGCACATCGACTTCGGTGAAATACTCGGTCAAATCTTCGGCCATCTTTTTGGTGAGCGTCGTCACCAACACGCGTTCGTTGCGCTCAGCCCGCAACCGGCACTCGCCGAGCAGATGATCGATTTGGCCTTTTACCGGACGGACTTCAACCTGCGGATCCATCAGTCCTGTCGGCCGGATAATCTGCTCGATCACTTCGCCACTCGACTTGGTCAATTCGTATGGGCCGGGAGTGGCGGACACGTAAATCCTTGGCCCAATCCGTTCTTCAAACTCTTCAAAATTCAAAGGCCGATTATCCAGAGCCGAGGGCAGACGAAATCCGTATTCAACCAGCGTCCTCTTACGCGATTGATCGCCAAAGAACATGCCACGCACTTGCGGAATGGTCTGGTGCGATTCATCGATGACGACCAGCGTATCGCGCGGCAAGTAGTCAAGCAGCGTTGGCGGCGGCTCGCCTTCTTTTTTGCCGGTCAGGTGGCGCGATTAGTTTTCGATGCGGCGACAGAAGCCAATCTCCTTCAGGATTTCGAGATCGAACATCGTGCGTTGATGC
>CBFHBI010000091.1:0-7944 GCA_965653755.1 uncultured Blastocatellia bacterium | reverse complement strand
TCCGGCGAAACTGCAACCGTCACCAGCGACTGCGCCGCCGAACATTTAAGAGCGCGAGGCTCAAAAAAATGTGCTTAGACTTGAGCCCTCCCTCACGGTCGGGCTAACGCGGCGCTTTAATCTCCACCAACAAGACACCGCCGGTTGACGCGGCGCGGCGAACCCGAACTCCGCGCCCGGCATCGGAATACAGCCTCTGCCTCTTCCCGGTAAAAGTTCGCAAAACAACAGTTTCCGTTACATGATTTGTAAACCTTGCCTTAAATCTGAAAGAATTCGAGCGATGAAGAAACGAATCCCCAGGCTGCCGAACGTTGCGTTGGTCTTATTTGGGCTGACGCTGGCGCTGTTCGCCACGATGTCTTCGCAGGCGCAATCGTCACGGCCGCGGCGCGTGGCGCCGACGCCGACCCCGACTCCGGACACGCTGCTTGGGCCGCCGCCGAAGCCTGCGCCGAGCGTCAATCGCAATACGCCGCTGCTCGACGTGAAGCCGGCGAAGCCCGTCGGCGATCCGCCTGCCAACACCGGAACGACGGCATCGAATTCAAGCGCGAACTCAACGACCTCGCCGGCAAATCCGAACGACACCACGCACGCCTTCCAACTTTTTCAGCAGCGGCAATACGCGCAAGCCGCCAAGGAAGCAAAAGCTATCGCCGCAAACGACGCAACAAATGCCGAGGCCTGGAAGCTCGCCGGATTTTCCGAGTTCTATCTGAAGCAATACAACGACGCCAGCGGCGATTTACAGAAGGCGCTCGAACTGCAACGCAAGGCCGGCGCGGAAGATCCGCACACCGTCGATGCCTTGGCCGAGAGTTACACGCTCGGCGAGAAGTTCGATCTGGCGCTGCCGCTGCTCGTCAAGATCACGACGCGGCCAGGCGCGACGCCGGACGCACAGTTTCTCTACTATCGTGGCCTGGCTGAATTCAAAACGGGAAAAAATGGCGATGCGGAAAAGTCATTCAACGCCGCCGTGAAAGCGAATCCGAAAGATGCAGCTTCGCTTTTGTACCTGGGCCAGATCGCGATAGCCAAGAAGGACCTCGATACTGCGATTTCAACGCTCAATCGCGCAACCACGAACGATCCGAAACTAACCTCGGCGTGGTATCTGTTGACTTCGGCGTACTTGCGGCGCGCTGCGACGGTCGCCGCCACCGATGAATCGAAAGCGGCGGCCGATTACCTCGGCGCCATCAGGGCCGGCGAAGCGTTGACGCGTTTGCGATCTGACGAAGAGGCTTTGGGCCTTTACGCCCGCGCTTTGATCGGCGCGCAACAGTACGCCCGCGCGGCCACTGTTTTAGAGAAAGCTGCGGCCAGCGACAATGTCTCCGGCATCACGCTTTATTTGCTCGGGCTATCCTATTCGCGCGCGAACAATTTTCCGAAAGCGATTGCCGCGCTCGAACGCGCCGTGGCCAAAACACCGAACGACATAAATTCATATCGCGAGTTGGGCTACGACTACGAAAAGACCAAGCAATACCCGAAAGCCTTCGCGACTTATGAGAAGGCGTTGACGGTCGCCCCCAACGACGCAGATTTTAAGGAAGGCCTCGAGCGCATGCGTCCCTTTGCAAAACCGGGGGCGTAGATTAGCATCGTCTGCATGACAACTTGTTCGCAGAATTTCGCGCGTTTCGCGCTAGCTTGTGCTGCCCTTCTGTTCGCAGTAATTCTGATTTCATCAAATGCCAGCGCGGCGCCGTGGAATGGAATCGAGCCGCTGAAGACGCGCCGCGACGAAGTGATCAAAATCTTGGGGACCCCGATCGGCGAAAGTCCGGACGGCGTGTTGCGATTCAACGTGGTGGGCGGCTCGGTGCAAGTTAGTTTCGTCAACGAACGATTTGTAAATGCGAAGCGACTGAAGGCCGATCTCGTCGGCACGGTCCTCGAAGTCGTTTTGCATCACGAGCATTCTTCGGACACGCCGGAAACTCTGAAGCTGGCAAACAACAAATCGTTCGTGAGCGACGAGAGCAAAGGCACCAGGATTTTTCGCAACATGAAAGAAGGACTCATCTACACGTTTATTGACGGCCGGCTGGAGACGACGCGATACACTTTTGCCGACGAGCAACTGACCAGATCGCGCCGGTAGTTGGCGGAATAAATTGTACTAATCTGGCAACCAAGCGACACGCAGGCCGCGTCTGTAGATTCAACAACGCCTCGCTTGAACCGATGGAGCTAAACCATGAATAAGATCTTTCGCTCAACTTATGTAATTACGCTGGTACTTGGCGTCGCCGCGATTGCTCTGGCGCAAAGGCCAATGCCAACCCCGACCAAGGATAAGAGTGAGAACTCAACCACAGCTCCGGGACCGCCCCCCGCGCCCGCCACGGTGAAAGCTAAGTACGAGGGCGGCATCTTCGGTCACAAGAAAACGATGGAAGGCACCTTGAATTTTGAAGATAGCAACAACCGTTTAGTATTCCGCGACAAGAACGGCAAAGAGATTCTGTTTATCCCGTACAATTCGGTAACCGGCGCCTTTGCCGACACGCACAAAGTCAGACCTGGGGCGGCGACGGTGGCGCAAAACATTCCTTACGGGGGACCCGCTGGTTTTATCAAAACCAAGGTGGACTACCTCACCCTGCAGTATGACGATCCGGACAGCCACGTTTCAGGTACCACAAGTTTTAGACTCGACAACAAAGAGATTCTCGATTCCGTGTTGATAAGTTTGGCGAAGAAGTCCGGCCTGAGTCAGCGTGGCGAGGTTTTTGTGCGCAAGCGAGATCAGAGCAATCCGTGAAGCTTTGATTTAATCGAACTGAGACACAAAACTCTGGCGCGCATTTCCTAACCCCGCTACAATTCCATTCCGTGCCGGCGCGATTCAAGTGGAGTCTCATCTCTGATGAGCGTTTGCTCGACACACGCATCTGCGATCTTCCCATTCGCATCAAAGGTTCCTTCATCGAGCCGCACATCAAACGTCTCTACAGCGAGCTGAACGATCGCGGCATTCGCTTCAAGCCGCATGTCTGGTTGTCTGCTGAATGGTTCACGCCCGACGGCGTGCCGGGCTTTGCGATTCCGTTTTATCTGGCGCATCCGCGTTTGATGAAACTCGAGCGCAAGTACATGCGCGAAGTCGAAGGCGGCACCGACGTGGAATGCCTGCGCATCCTGCGTCATGAGGCGGGTCACGCGCTCGACAACGCGTTTCGTTTGCATTTCAAGCGCAAATGGATTCGCACCTTTGGATCGTTCGCGCAGAAATATCCGCCGTCATACAAACCAAAGCCGAATAGCCGCCGCTACGTCTTGAATCTCGACGCCTGGTACGCGCAGGCGCACCCGGCCGAAGATTTTGCCGAGACCTTCGCCGTTTGGTTGCAGCCGCGTTCGAACTGGCGTCGCCGTTATCGCGGCTGGCCCGCCTTGCGCAAACTTGAATACGTCGATGAGTTGCTGAATGAGGTCGCCGGCACGCGGCCGCGAAATCACGTGCGCCGCAAGATCGAGACACTGCCGGACATCAGAATCACCCTGCGCGAGCACTACGATCGCAAGCGCGAAAAGTATGCATTCGAATGGCCCGCCTATTTGGATAATGATTTGCGGCGCATCTTCTCGGCAGACGCAAACAAACGCGCGCGCGAAACCGCAGCCGCGTTTCTACGGCGCGTTGGCCCAGAGATCCAACAGCTCGTCTCCGAAGGAACGGGCGTGCACGGGTATGCGATCGATCACGTTTTGGAGTTGATGATTGCGCGCGCCGGGCAACTGAAGCTGCGCGCCGTTGGACGCGAAGAACAACTGAAGCGGCACTTGATGGTGATGTTGACGGTGCAGACGATGAACGTCGTGCATTCGGGTTATTACCGAATTGCGCTTTAGTGTCAGAAGCCCGACCGTCAGGGAGGGCAACTTGCGTAAGGAGCCCTCCCTGACGGTCGGGCTTCTGACACCAAATTTTTGAAGAACGAAGCTAACATAAAACCCGATCGCGAAACGCGGAAGACACCCGCCGCCAAAAACGGCGAGACTTTCAAGAAGCTGCGCGTGATCGTTCTTTGTCACGAGGACCTCGTGCCGCCCGAAAGCATTGAAGGCCTCACGCCAAAGGAAGTCGCTCCTTACAAGACCGAATGGGACGTCATCTCGACGTTGAAGAAGATCGGTCACGAAGTAAGTGCGGTCGGCGTTTACAATAATCTCGGCGTCATCGGCAACGCACTGCTCGAACACAAACCGCACGTCGCTTTCAATCTGCTCGAAGAATTCCACGGTTATCCGCTTTACGATCAGCACGTCGTCAGTTATCTGGAATTGATGAAGCAGCCTTACACCGGTTGCAATCCGCGCGGACTGACGATCTGCCGCGACAAGGCCCTCTCAAAAATGGTGCTTGCTTATCATCACATTCACGTGCCGTCATTCGCCGTCTTTCACATGAATCGCGTGGTGAAACGATCGAAACGTTTGAAGTTTCCTTTGTTGGTAAAGTCGATCAGCGAAGAAGGCTCGGTCGGCATCGCCCGCGCTTCGATTGTGAATGATGACGAGAAGCTCGCGGAACGGGTCGAGTTCATCCATCGTCAAACCAAGACCCACGCGATTGCCGAACAATACATCGCGGGCCGGGAAATCTACGTCAGCGTGATCGGCAACCAGCGTTTGCAAACCTACACGCCGTGGGAGTTGGTGATCGAAAAACTTCCGGAAGGCGCGCCCAATATCGCGACGGCGAAGTTGAAATGGGACCCGGCCTACCAGGAAAAGGTCGGCGTCGTGACGAAGGCCGCGGAACTCGACAAGAAAATGGTCGATAAGATCGAGCGGCTCTCGAAAAGGATTTACCGCACGCTCTTTCTGAGCGGCTACGCGCGCCTCGATTATCGCGTCACCGACGACGGCCAGATTTATCTGCTCGAAGCGAACCCCAATCCGCAAATTGCCAACCAGGAAGACTTCGCCGACTCCGCCAGGCACTGCGGCGTCGATTACGAATCGCTGCTGCAAAAGATCATCGGGTTGGGTTTAAGATATCGCACGGGCGCGTAATCGCATTGGCTTAGAGTCCCGGGCTCTTCTAATTCACACCTGGCTTCAGCCAGGTGACGAGTACTGGGTTGCACTTCGGAAACCGATTAAACGGTTTCCTTCATTCGCGCTCCGCGATCACCTGGCTGAAGCCAGGTGCGAATGAAACAAAACTCGCTCGCGCCGTCCAACAAAATGAATCCCTCGAGCACTTCGATTTCTGCCGACGCGCATACGCAAACCGATACCTGGCAGCGCGACGAATATTCGATTAGCACCGATCGGTCCCGTCTCGATCTCGATCTGATTCACAATTATTTGTGCCATGAATCGTATTGGGCCACGGGCCGCTCCCGCGAAGTGGTGGCCCGGTCGATTGAAAATTCGCTTCCGTTCGGTATCTATCGCGGCGACGAACAAGTTGGCTTCGCGCGCATCGTAACCGACTACGCGACGTTTGCCTGGGTCGCTGACGTGTTCGTCTTGCCGGAACATCGCGGCCGCGGTTTGTCGAAGTGGTTGATGCAGGTCATCATCGCTCATCCGCAGTGGCAGGGATTTCGTCGTTGGGTCCTATCGACCAAAGATGCGCATGGGCTGTACGAACGATTTGGGTTCATCAAACTGCATCGGTCGGAGCGTTGGATGGAACGGCCCGATCCGAATATGAAAGAGAGTCCTGATTACTGGAACCCGACTAATATCGTTTAGGCGCGGGCGTCGCCCGCGCACGCGGCGGGCAACGCCCGCCTCTAAACATGAAGAACAAGACTCCGCTCACGCTGATCATTCTCGACGGCTTCGGCTATCGCGCCGATCGCGAAGGCAACGCGATCGCACAAGCGCAGATGCCTTTCTACGACGAAATAAGAAATAAGTATCCGCACACGTTGCTCGAAGCGTCGGGTGAATGCGTTGGTCTGCCAAAAGGCATCATGGGCAATTCCAACGTGGGCCATCTTTGTCTCGGCGCTGGACGCGTCGTGCGAACGGACATCGAGCGCATCAATCACGCGATTGAGTCGGGCCAGTTTTTTCACAATCACGCGCTGAACGCGGCAATCGATAACGCCGTCAAGCACGATCGCGCGCTGCACATCATGGGTCTTGTCTCTGATGGCATGGTCCATTCTTCCCAGGAGCACGCCTACGCGTTGCTGCGTCTGGCGAAAGACAACGAAGTCAAGCGCGTCTTTGTGCATTGCTTTCTCGACGGCCGCGACACGCCGCCGGCTTCGGCTGTCAAATATGTCGAAGCGATGCAGCAAAAATGTCGCGAGATTGGCGTCGGTAAAATTGCCAGCGTCGTCGGCCGCTATTACGCAATGGATCGCGACAAGCGCTGGGAGCGAATCGAGCGGGCTTACAAGCTTCTGGTAAATGGCGAGGGAGAACAAACGAACGATCCGGTCGCGGCGATCAAGAAATCGTACGAGCGCAATGTCACGGATGAATTTGTCGAGCCAATTGTCTGCGTGCGCGAAGATGGCACACCGATCGGAAAGATCGAAGATGGCGACTCTGTAGTCTTCTTCAACTTCCGCGCCGATCGCGCGCGGCAAATAACCAGCGCGATGGCCGTGCCGGGGTTTGACGAATTCCCAACTCCACATCGACCGCACACGCACTTCGTATGCTTCGCGGTTTACGACAAAACTTATCCGTTGCCGGTCGCCTTCCCGCCAGACAAGCCGCGCAACATCCTCGCCGAAGTATTTGCGGTGAAGACGATCGAGAACTATCGCATGGCCGAGACCGAGAAGTACGCGCACGTCACATATTTTTTCAACGGCGGGACTGAACGCGAGTTTCCCCATGAGAAGCGTCTGCTTGTGCCTTCGCCGAAAGTCGCTACGTATGATCTCGCGCCCGAGATGTCCGCTTTCAAAATAACTGACAAGTTGTTGCGCGCGATCGAGGGTCAGGAAGCCGACGTGTTCATCGTGAACTTTGCGAATCCCGACATGGTGGGCCACACCGGCAAACTCGACAAGACGATCGAAGCAGTGCAATACGTCGATACCTGTCTCGGCTGGATTACAAAAGCGATGCGCAGCGCCAAGGGAACAACTTTGATAACTGCCGATCACGGCAATGCGGAACTGATGATCGACCCGAAAACCGGCGAGCCGCACACCGCGCACACAACGAATCCGGTCCCGTTTCATCTAATTGACGAAGAATCTGTAGGCGCGAAATTGCGCGAAGGCGGCGCGTTGGAAGACGTCGCGCCAACGATGCTTGGGTTGCTGGGGATTAAGAAACCGGAAGAGATGACGGGAAGAGATTTGCGAGAGACTTAAGGATATCTTTCTCTAGCCCAGCCGTTTTACGGCTGGGTACGCAGATTTGATTATGTTTCCAAAGCCCATTAATGGGCTTTACCCATTTCATCGCTCGCGCAGTCCCAGGCGTAAACGCCTGGGCTAGAGAAAATGGCCGCTACCACTGAAACAATTGAACGCTCTCGAGCCAGTGCGCTCTCACTCCGTTGGATCATCAGCGCGCGGGAAGACCTGATCTGGTTCATCGGATCGGTGGCGTCAAGTTATCTTCTGCTCGTTCTTTACGTCACCGGCATCCTGCCGCTGATTCCGATGGTTGCCGGCTGGGCCATACTTATCGACGCGCCGCACGTCTTCGGCACTTTCTCGCGCACGTACTTCGATAAATCGGAATGGAAGACGCGGAAGCGTTTGATGTTGGGTTCGCTGCTGTTCTTCGTCGTTGGTCCCACGCTGGTTTTATTGGGCGCGGGCTTTTCTTTCTTCTTCGTGGCCGCGTTGTGGGCTTATTACCATCTCGTCAAGCAGCACTATGGCTTCATGGTTTTGTATAAGAAGAAGAACAACGACCTCGCGCCGATCGATAATGCGCTCGATCGTTTGCTGCTGATGTTCGCCTTCAATTATCCGTTCGTCGCATTCA
>CBFHBI010000090.1:0-7967 GCA_965653755.1 uncultured Blastocatellia bacterium | reverse complement strand
CCACTATATGCCGTCTGCGCTTGCGAACTGCCGATCGGGTTTTCAGCAACTCTCGGTGTCGAGTGTTTAGTAACGAGATCACGCTCTGATGATGCCTGAAGCCGAGCAGACGACTCGCTTTGCTTACCGACCCGCCAGCATCTCTCAGCGCCCGCTCAATCAGAGTTTTCTCGAACTCATGTACCTCTTTCTTAAAAACAAAGCCCTCCCAACTCGGCTCTTTCGGACCCAAGTCCTGAGGTTCCGGATCGTCGAAAGCATCGATCACTATCGCCGCAGAGGTAATCAGCCTTTCAGTCTCGATTGGATCTTGCGATCGCCTCAACAATTCCATCGCAGAACGATAAATTGAGGCCATCTCATTGGTTGAAGTCTGGCCGGATAATTCCTCAATGATGCAAAGCTTGGCACGGCCCGCACCTTCCAAGTCTCCACAGTTCTCACCAGCTTCGATAGCTCGATTCAGATCCGAGCGTGCCGCGGAAAATCTCCCCAAGCGCGCCTGCGCCACTCCATGAGTGGTGAGCGCCTCGACTAACAAAGAACACTCATCACCCCGCTCGAGTGTCCTGACTGCCTTGCGCGCGTATCTCTCTGCTTCCGTGTCACGGCCTTCTGCCAAAAGAGCGCGTGCCCGTGTGTCATCGACCTGCGCAACGTGTCCTTCATCGCCCAGCGACAGAAAGATGTCGCGCGCGCGATTAATGTGCTGGTGCGCTTCCGGGAACTTGCCAATAGTTGTATAGAGATAGCCGAGGTTGTTCTCCATACGAGCACAATGGCGAACATGATCAGCTTGCTCGAGATGGAAACTCGCAGCTGCAAATTCGATTAGTGCTCGATCTCTATAATCTTTCCGGTTTTCAGCACCTGCTAAGTTGTCAAGGAAGAGACCGTGAGTGCCATGACACAGTCCCTTCAACGCGGAGTCGTGGCTCTGGTCCACGAGCGGAATAGACCGTTGTACGAACGTGAGGGCATCATTAAAACGGCGCGCACTTCTTTCGACTTGGGCACCGCGAAGCAGAATCAGTGCCTTTAGGTCAATGTTTTCATCTGAGACTCGGTCCAATGCTTCGGCCAAATTGACGCGAGCTTCATCAAATGCACCTTCGCGCCAATAGCACAGGGCAAGATCGCATTGTGCTTCCGCCACTCGCTGCTGATCGCCAAGTCCGCTAAAGATCTCAATACTTCTGGTGATCAAATCCTTCGCTGATTCCTGGCGTTCGAATTGACGTGCCCCGCCAAGCCATCCCAGAAGAGCACCCGCGCGGAGAAAGACTTCGGCACTGGTATGGGGGTCTAGTCCCTCTACTCTCGGTTGTCGCGCAATGTCATCCCAAAACTCGCTTAAGACTTCCAGTGCCTTTTCGTACTCACCGGCTTTTTCAAGTTGCTTAGCGAGCTGGCAGCACTGCTCAGCGTGTTGACCGCGCGTTATGTCACTAATTGCCCTAGGGTTTCCGGCAAAAGGCGTTGCTAATTTCATGTGACGCCTTCCTTTCTGCTTAGGTGATAAACTGCTTGCATCGAGAAACGGTGGTGCTGCTTTCGGCTCCGTTTGCCATCCCGGCGCACGGTAAAACCCGCATCTTGATGCTCGTAAGCCTTTCGTAAAGACAAAGCCATTCAGCTAAAGTTGAAGAACATGCTTAACCTAAAACGACTAGGTGGCGCTGTTTTCCTGACGTGCACGCTCGGACTTACAGCTTGGGCCGATTGTCCGGCTCCAGGGCAAATGGATATACCGTGCAGTTCCGCTCAGGCGCTACCAGATGACTCGACGGCTAACAATGCCACAGCACCAACGCAAGCTGGCACTCAACCTGCTGTTGTTTCAGAGTCCGTGGAGTCAACCTCGTTTGCTGAAATCGCTTTGAACATTCTAATGATGTTCTAGCGAATTCAGTCCCTTCGACAACCTCCCGAGAAGTCGTTGCCAAGGATAGTGTCGTTGGCAACCAAGTATTAGTGTGCCCGAATTTCGAAGGTCCCGACAACCTGCGACTTGCTATGAGACCTTCCGGTTTGTGCAGCATAGACTTAGCGCGGATCTTGATGCAAGCAGTATCGTGAATTTATTTACCAACTGCCAATATTAAGCGGGATAAGTATTGTTGCAAGCGATTACACATAGAAACAACCCTTATCCAAACGGCCATACTACAAAAGCAGCGCCCAAGCTCGCACCAAATGGCCAAGCTCGGGCGGCCTTACCCTCGCCAGGGTCTAGTGTACCAGTTCTTATCGCTATCGGGCCGGTTAATCGGTCACCTTGATTCTCACTTCAGATCCATTCGTGCGAATCTCCGGAACGTACATGGCTTGGCCCAGGACTGGCAACGCATGAAACGAGCCGGGACTTTCCGCGCGCAGTTCATAACTAATTTGCCACACGCCTTCGGGCAGATGATAGATGAAGTGAGCGACTTAGCGATCGCGTAGTTCCTGATAGACCCAGCGCGATTGACCGGTGAAGTCGGCATCTGACGTATAGTTCATTAACGTCGAATTCTTGCCTTTCAACGCGCCCAACTTGAGTTGCCGCGCGTAGAGATTTTCACCGCTGCGAAGCTCCACCGCTTCCAGTCCCGCGGGTTTCAGATCTTCGAACAGCAGATATTCATAATTGTTCTTTGCTTCGACCGTAATCACGGCTTCGACCCGTTCACCACTCTTCACCGTCTCGCCATCGTTCAAAGGGACGCGTTCAGAGACGATGCCTTTCAGCAACGTCGGATGGTTTACCAGCTTGAAGTACTGGCGCCGGACGAAGATTTCATTTCCAGCGGGCGTCAAAGGCTCTTCGAGGCTGAAGAATTTCGCCTGCGCTGAAAAATAAAGTGGCCCAGTTCCGCTTTTGCGCCTGACCGTAATCTCGTTTGCCCCGTCGTGCAACAAGTCGCGCGAGATTTGGAATTGACTCGGCGCGCTCAAAGCCTCGTCGGTAGTGATCGTTTTGGTAGCCACCGAGTTTCCGTTAACCAGCAGTTCGTAGCTAAGCTGCGACGCCAGTTCCTTGCTGGTGCGCAAATAATCGTCGAGCGTCATCACGACGATGGCAGTATCGCGCGTGTTGTTCCATTGCGCGCCACGCCGATTTTTGATCAGCCAATTCGTGACCGGCTCGATCAATTTGTTCTGCGGATCGATGGCCAGTAACGCGCGCAGCGCAAACGAAGTCGCTTCAACGCCGCCGTCGGACCAGCGCCAATAAACCCCATCCTCGCCCCAATGCGCTGTGCCGATCACCGAAGGATCTGAAACGCCACCGCTTTGCACAATCGAAATATCAGGCTTGGCATCAATCTTCACCCCGTTCTCCAGGTTTTGTATCAACGTCATTGCCTGATCGGACTTGCCATAGTAGTGCGCCGACAGCGCCAGCAAAGCGCGAGTGTAGGCATTCAACTTATCGCGGTTGGTCCAAAGATTATTGAAAGCCGTATTCTGAAATTGACTGATAGGAATCGCTCGCGGATTTTCCGGACTGGACAACGATTCGTACAGCGCCAGCGCGTGCAGCATCCAGGCTTGCTCGTCATAGTTGGCTTCTTCCGCGACGAGTTCTTTGTCGAGGTAACCTGCTGCCCGCGTCACGACGTCAACCTTGACTGGGACGCCCGCTTGCTTCGCCAACGTCATTCCCCAAACCACATAGGCAGTCATGAAGTGATCGCTGTCGCCGTCTTTCCACCAGCCCCAACCGCCGTCAGCGTGTTGGAAGTTGTACAGCCGATCCAGACTCTGCTTCGTGATGGCATCGAGTTCTTTGAGATCGTGCTTGCCGTTCGGATGAGTAGCCGCCGCCGTTGACTGTTCGATACCGCCAAAGATCTTATTCATTGCCGTCTCAGGTTTGAGACCGAGATCGCGCAAAGTCTTCGTCGTAATGACTGCCGGCAGAAACCGGCTCATCGTTTGTTCCGTGCAGCCGTACGGATAATCGATCAGGTACGGGAGCGCATCGAGCATGGTCGTCGCCATGCTCGGCGCGATCTGAACCGTTAGCTTCGTCGAATCGGCGCGCCGCTCTTTGGGAAGGTCGAGTTTGATGTTGACGCTGTCACCCCGCATCTTGCCGGAACGCGACACGAATTTCTCGATGCCGTGATCGTAAATCGTAAAGCTCTTCTCCATCGCATCGGCATATTTTTCCCCGCGCGCTTCTACCTTCAACCTGGCTTCGCTCGCATGTGTGACGTTGACGAGCCAATCGACCCGCGTTTCACTGTTGGGCTTTACTTCAACTGGCCCAGCCTCGCCTTTGACGAGTTTGCCTTCGACCACCAAGCCGCTCACAGTCAGACCTTCGGCATCGAGCTTCGGCGCGACGCGCATTACCTGATCGGTGTTGTTGTTGATAACGCCCGAGACCGTGGCTTGATCGCCGACGACGAAGAATCGCGGCGCCTCCAGCCGCACAATCAAAGGTTGCTTCGTTCGCGTCGAGGCGTTGCCGATGCCGAACTGATTTGTCGTCGTCGCGACGCGCGCCGTGGCTTCCCAGGTCGTCAGCGAGTCGGGATATTTCACCTTCACGGTAGCCGCACCGTTCGCATCAGTCTTCACGTCGGGCAGCCAAAGAATCGTCGAACGAAAGTCGCTGCGAACCTGGACTGCTGGCTCTTGTGGTTGCGGTGTTGGCGCCATTGGCGGAGCCTCGGCACTTTTGACCATGCGGGCCGCACTCGCAGGCTGCGCGACTGCACCGTCCATTACTCTCATTTTACTTTCTGAGATTGTGTCTATACTCAATGCTTCACGATCTCCGGCTCCGCCGCCCGCCCTATTACGGCCTTCACCGGCCATGACGCCATTAACATTTGTCCGCTCGTCCTCTTCATCGCGTCCAAAATCTTTCTTGTCGATCAGATCGCCTCTCTTGTTTTTGACCAGGGTCGCGTATGACTTCTGGCTGAAAGTGCTCTGTGTCTGGACGTTCTCAGATCGTTTCGTGCCGTAGTAAAACTGGCGCGGATCTCCGGCGTAATCGGTCTGAATGTATTTCACCGATTCGTCGAACATCCCCAGCGCAATTTCCGCAGACACGGGTTTGCCGTCTGAATCTTTCGCGATGATCGAAAGCGTGCCTTCTTCCTGCGGCTGATACTGTTCGCGATCGGACTTCACTTCGACGTTGAGAAACTGCTGCACCGGCGGCACGATGACTTGCTTCTGATCCGCGAACATCTGCTCGTCGCTAATCATCGCGGCGTTGAGAAAAATGTTCGGAACGTCCTGCTCGCGAATCGGCAGTTCGATTAGCTTCGCAGTACCCGTCACATGTAGCAGTTGATAGCTGTATAAATCGTCGCCTTCGACGCTGAACAGCACGTAGCGATCGTTAGCCGGCACGGAAATCATTACCGGCGCAGTCTGCCCGGCGCGGAACGTGTCTTTGTCCACGACGATCTCGACGCCGCCGGGTCTATAACCAAGCTCCGTCGATGCGTTAGTCGCCACGAACACAGTCGTCTCGGCTTTTACAGGCGGCAGAAAACGATCGCGCCGGTTTTTTTCCTGATTTGGACCTTGGCTGCTTTGCCATTGAATTCGATAGTAGCCGTCGCGCTCCGGCGTAAAGTTTAATTGCGCCACCCCCTCGGCATCAGTCTTCAAAGTCTGGGTGAGAATGTCGTCGTGCTGATAACCCTGAAACTTGAGTTGCCACGGCCGTTGTCCCTTGGCGACGGTGGGCGGAAACGAACGTGACTTGTCGCGGAGTGATCGCAACTCGTCGCCTTTTACTTCGTGACCCGATGGATCGATCCAGATCTCATACCAATAATCACGCGTGACTTTGACTGTGCCTTCGGTCGTCACCGGTTGCTCGTTCGCATCCAGCGCTTTGATATCGACGGCAACTTTGTCCTGCGGCCGATAGATATTTCGTTGCGGCTGTGGATAGACGTAGTAACGCTGACGCGTCACCCGCACGGAATCGCTGGCGAGGATCTCTCGTCGCGACGAATCAGTCACCCGCGCTTCGATACGATACTCAAAATCCTGATTGTAATTTTCGCGCGGCGTATCGAAGGTCAATTTTGCTTTGCCAGTCGCGTCGGTCTTAACGGTCTCGCGTTTGATGACTGAACCGCCGCCGTAATAGTTGCGGCGCTGCACCTCAAAGTCGTCGTAGTACCACCCATAATCGCGAAATGGATACCAGTAGTGATAATACGGACTTTGATAGACCAGCACCTCGACGGAGGCGTTACTGACCGGACCACCAAAGTAGTAGTCAGCCTGAATGTTGACTTCAACCTTCTCGCCTAACCGAAACGATTTCTTCTTTCCATTTTCTTCCGGCGTTTTTACTTCGACCTTGAATTCCGGCAATTTGTATTCTTCCAGCCGAAATAGACGTGCGCTGCCGATGCTGTTATGACGGCCCTCGTCCCAGAACTGCACGTTGTATTCGCCCAGCGGCAACTGTTCATCGAGGGCGACTGAACCCCACGCGCTGCCGAAAGTGTTCAATGTGGCTTTGGCTTCGGTTACCTTGTTGCCGCGCGGATCGGTGATCTGATATTCGACCACCTGATTCGCCGGAGTTGTGTAAGTGCCGTTGCCGAATCGGCGCGCGATGAATTTCCACTGCACGGTTTCTTTCGGACGATAAGCCGGACGATCGGTGAAGGCGTAAATTTTCCAGGCGTCGGCGTCGCGCGAATATCCGTTCGCGTAACCGCCGGCAAACGATTGCCGCTCGCCGCTCGCGGCTGAGACGAAAAGGCTGCGCGAGCTGTCCACACTTTTCAAAGCTACCGGCGCCAAACCGTCGCCATTCGTGGTTAGACGGGATTTCCGCCAATGCCACTTGTCGTTCACGGTGTAACTCTCCCACAGGGCGACGGTCGCTTTGGGAATCGGCGCGCCGGTTACGGCGTTGCAGAAATAAACGACCGCCTGTTTGGGCGACGATTTCAAAACGATCGAGACGTCGGTGACGAGCACCACGTCGCGCGACGATAACGTGCCGCTCTTAGCCTCCAGCATATAAGCCCCCATCGGCAGTTTGCCTTCAATCCGGACTTGGTCGCTGACAGGTTTATGATCGCCTTTCTCATTCAGGTTCCTGGTCCAGGCTTTGGCCGGTTGGCCCAAAGGACGCAACCGGCGCACCCAACTGTTGTCGCCGTCGCCTTCGCCTTCGACCTCGTCCTGGTTGTCGTCATTCGTGGTGATGAAGTGAATGTCGCGCGTTAGATCGACTTTGTATAAAGCAAAGTTGACAGTTTTCAGATTGCGCGCTTCCAGGCCGAACTGCAGTTCGGAATCAGGCAGAAAGATATTCGAGACAGCGACGCCCAGCGTCGGTTGCGTGATGTTCTTGATCTGTTCGATGGCCTGGTCGTAGTAACGCGTCTCGCCTTTCGCGAACTCTCGGGTGAGTCGGCGATACAATTCCAGCGCCTTGTTATAGTCAGGCTCCTGCGACCAATTATTTTCATCGACCTGGCGAATCGTGCCGTTGCTGTTCATCCACTCGGCGTAATAAAAGAGCGCGTCGTCGTACCAGTCTGATTTCTTTCCGGATTTGATCGCCTCTTCGAATTCGTCGGGAATTCGTTGGCGCTGTTCCCAGTCGCCGCCGGAGTAACGCATCGTCATCGCAATCAGATAATGCAGATGGCTCTGGTCATTTTCACCGGTGCTAATCTTCAGTGCATTCTCGAGCACGTCGAGCGGAATGTAATTGCCGTAGTAAGTGTAATAGTAATAATCGTTGAAGCGCGGCGGCTCCGCGGCCTTGAAAACGATTTTGAGATAACGCGCGCGCGCGCGATCGATTTCGCGTTGGCCGGCCCACCAATCAAGCGCCTGCTGGTAATGCGGCCAGCCGGAACCCCAGTTCATCGAGTTGCGCCGCGCCCAAAAGAAATCGGCCAGGGACTCGTGCGCCTCGGCCCAGACGAGATCGCGTTCGTCTTCCTTGTCGTGTGTGCGAATCAGTTCCT
>CBFHBI010000089.1:0-7982 GCA_965653755.1 uncultured Blastocatellia bacterium | reverse complement strand
AGCAGGCTGAGGAGCAGTTTCGCGTTGCGGTGGCTGACTTGAATCGCCGCATCGACGCCTGGAATTTGAAGACGCCATCCGTTGGCTTTCACCGAACCCGAATCGACGTCGCGCGCGAGATTGAACGCATCAACAATTAGTCTGCGGACATCGCGGCGGGTGCGCACACTTCATCGAACGCGCGTTTCAGTTCGGCCGCAATTTCCTCCGGCCCCCGGCCTTCGATCTGATAGCGCTCCATCATGTAAACGAGTTCGCCGTGTTTGAGAATGCCAATCGACGGTGACGAGGGTCGATAGCCGGTAAAGTAACTGCGCGCGCGTTCGGTGGCTTCGATGTCGGCGCCGGCAAACACCGTCGCAACTCGATCGGGCTTCACCTCATGCTGCAGCGCCAGCGCGACTCCCGGCCGGGCTTTCCCGGCGGCGCAACCGCAAATTGAATTAACCACAATCATTAGAGCGCCGGGCGTGTTCTGGACCGCGTCATCGACGGCCTCGGCGGTTCGCAATTCTTCGACTCCAATCCGCGTCAAATCCTCGCGCATCGGACGAATCATTATTTCCGGGTATTGCATGAATAGTCTCCTCTCAAATCGATTCTAGCACGTGCAGTTTCGGTTGCTTCGCGATCGTAATTCGGCGCGGTTCGTCACCGTCACCCGCAATCGAAATCTGCCAAACATTATCAGGCAAAGGATAATGACCGAGACGTTCGGCCCATTCAATGATCACTACCGCTCTCTCGTCGGTCAGTATTTCATCGAGGTCAACCGCGTGGGCAGCGCCGGCGCCTTCGTCCAACCGGTAGAGATCGATGTGATAGAGCAACAGCCGGCCGTCATGCGGATTAACCAGAGTGAATGACGGGCTAGTGATCTCCTCTTGATCCAAGCCGAGCGCAGAAGCGATTCCCTTCACCAACATCGTCTTGCCGGCGCCGAGCGGACCGTTCAGCAAAAGGACTTCGCCGCCGGTTAATTCGGCGCCCAGACGTTCACCGAGGGCGAAGGTTTCAGATTCACTTTTTGAGATGGCCTCGAAACGTTGGATCATTTTCTAGTCTGTCAAAAGCGTCGGTCTCTCGCCGCCAGGATCGAGATACCTAAACGCCTCGCTTAAATTTTCACGAATGTCGGAAGCTAACATCGCGCGCATTCCCAGTTGTTTTGCGGCGAAATCTCCGGCGAGACCGCTGACGTAAACTGCGGCAGCCACAGTTTCGAATGCGTCGATCGCATCATTCAACCTGCCCTCCGCCTGCGCCAGGAACCCGGTGATGACGCCGGTGAGCGTGTCTCCCGAACCTGCGGTTCCTAATCCGGCGTTGCCCGTTGGATTCACTGCGACTCGGCCGTCTGGCGCGGCCACGAGCGTGCGCGAGCCTTTTAATACGAGAATCAGTTCGTGCTTTTGAGCAAAGTCGCGCGCACACCCGACACGATCTGTGAGCGCGGCCTTATCGTTCTGACCAAGGAGACGCAGCATCTCTCCCGGATGCGGAGTAAGAATCAACGGATTCTCTGCCGAACCACGCAACAACTCAGGCCAAGGCGCCAGACAGTTCAATCCGTCAGCATCGATCACGATCGGCGTCGTGCGATCTTCGATCACTTGTCGAACGAAGTTGCGCGTTCGCTCGTCCGCTGAAGATAGACCTGGTCCAATCGCAATCACCGAGGCTTTCTCAGCGAACTTCAAAACATAACTGAGGGCTTCGTCGCTAACTGCGCCGCGATCGGTTTCGGCCAAGGCCGTCGTCATGACTTCGGGCATCACCTGCGTGGCAACGATTGGCTGAGCCGAGACTGGTGTCGCGACGGTCACTAAACCAGCGCCCGCGCGCATCGCGGCATTTCCGCAGAGTGCCGCCGCTCCGGTGAAGCCGCGGGACCCGGCAATGATCAGCGCATGGCCGTGCGTGTTCTTGTAAGATTCAGATGTATATCGCGTCTTGATCAGCCAGCGCCTGGCGTCCTCGGCTTCAGTCAGCAGGAGCTGAGATCGCGGTTCGCTAATCAATTCGGCAGGCGAACCGATCTCGGCAACGATCAATCGACCATTGAATTGAGAAGCCGGCGGCAAAATGTTTGCGAGCTTGGGTGCGGTCATCGTCACGGTTGCGTCGGCGCGAACCGTCTCGCCGATGGGTTGTTCGTCATCCGCATTAAGACCGGAGGGCACGTCGATCGAAATGATCGGTGCGACGCGATGGGAGATTAGATCGCGTTCTTCGCGCAGATGATTTACGTGGCGAATGATTTCCCGATGAATCCCCTCGACCGGCCGCGTCAAACCAGTGCCAAAAAGAGCATCGACAATCGCATCGTGTGGCGCGGCCAGTACACTCGCCAACAGTTGCTGCCAGGCTTTTTCAGATTCGCATTCATAAAGATTTAGCGCCCCGGTTGAGACCGGCTCCTTACTTTCGTGAAAGACCCGCTCGTCATTCCAAACAGCCAATCGTTTGAAATTCTGGCGCGCGTCACCTTTCGTCTGGTCCACATTGCCTATGAGAATCACTTCGGCGCGCGCGCCGGCAGTGGCCAGCAAACGTGCCGCTGCTGCGCCATCGCCGCCGTTGTTGCCTTTGCCGCATAAAACCACAATTGATTTACCGGCGACGTCGCCGTTCAGAAGAGTCGTAACGCACCGCGCGACTGCGCTCGCCGCATTTTCCATCAGCGTCAACGAGGGAATGCCAAAACGCTCGGTGGTTAAGCGATCGATGTCGCGCATCTGCGCCGACGAGATGACTGGTTGCACGTGCCGATGATAAGAAGAAGCTTAGCGAAGGGTCAATAACACAAGAGATCAGATGCTTTATAGGCTAGCCACCAACCTTCGCTAACCTCTAATCTCTGACCTCTAATCTCTCCAAAAAGCAAAAAGCGCAGCCACGGGATTACCCCGCCGCCGCCGCTGCTCCATCCGATCCGTCTTTTCGGGATAACTTCATAAACGCGCAATAGATTTAACTCTCCAGAATTTTTTTCGACGGTCTCTCAGCAAGCACTTACTCAATCCCAGCACGGTCACTTTGATTGAGCGGCTGTCACGATGACCGCACCGACTTGACCTGACTCCCGCAGATTTCGCGAAAACAGGCCTAAAAACACGCATCTTGTCTCGGCACAGCCGTTGTAATCACGGTCGCGGCGGCAACTGCTTTAACCGCGATCGAACTATTCCCTGATTCAAGAGTTCGAGCAATGACCAAAGGAAAAAAGACCCTGAGACGATGCGGCTGGCGACGGCTGGCAGCCATCGGTTTATCGCTCTCGATTTTGAGCGGCATCGTCATTTCGCAAGGCGCCAAGGCGCAGAGCCAAAAACATAATTTCTCCGCGCCGGCCTTGGTGAAGTACACCATCGACCTAAGCGCCGCGGCGGAACAAGGCCGCTTCAATTCGTTCGACCAACATTCAAGTAACACTGACCGCGCGAATGAGATATTGGCAGCGCGTCAAAAAAACAAGCCAGTGGTGATCAGTGATTCGCAAGCGGTGCGCGACACGGTCAGCGCTGGTGTAGCTTTGCGGATCATGCACGGCGACGTGCCGGAAGAACTGGCCGCCACTCGCCTCTACAAACTCAATTTGAAATCTCTGTTTGATGATTCCCGGACGGCCGATGAAGTCGTCAGCAATATTTCCAGGATATTATCTGAACTCGCCGAACTGAATTCAAAGAGCATCCTCATAATCGATCCGATTCAATCTCTCATTGGACCAACGGGCGCGTTTGATGGAGCAGCGTCATCGTTGCTGCGCGACGCGCTGCAGAATGCGAAGGTGCAATGCTTTGGCGCATCAAACCAGGCGGCATTCGAACAGAACATTGCCAGCCAGAATTCTTTGGCGTCGTTATTCTCGCCATTCAATGCGGATGACTCAGCCAGCGAGAGCGCGCAAGCCACCGAAGAGAAAGCGAATGTTAATCGTGAAGGTTTTGCCGGCGACAACGTCTCAGCCGACCTTCGTTCGCTCGTCACCAACGCCAACGCGCCAGAGCGCGTGAAGGTAATTTTGCAGGTTGACGACGTTGACAACGGCAAATTGATTTCGCAACTGAAAGCCAACGGCGTCGAGATCGAATCACAAATCGAAAGGTTTGGGATCCTTAACGTTGACATGCCGACGAAGTCCGTCGCCAAGCTGGCTGCGATTTCGACAACTCGTTATCTCTCGCTCAACCGTCCGGTTCGGGCGAACGGCCACATCGAAAACACCATCGGCGAAACCGCGATGTGGTCGCAGGCGGGGAATTCAGGTTTTGACGCGAGCGGCATCGGCATCGCAATTATCGATTCAGGGATTTCACCGAAAATTGCCGGGCTCGACAATGTCGTCTTCAATCAGGATTTCACCGGTGAAGGCACCACTGCCGATCCTTATGGCCATGGAACATTCGTCGCCTCGATGGCTGCGGCCAATAAAGGCTCGTACGGTGGCGTAGCTCCGGCTGCGAAACTGATCAACCTGCGAGTCTTGAATTCGAATGGCACGGGCACGCTTTCCGGAGTGCTGGCGGCGCTGAACGCAGTCGTGGTCAACCGTGCGAAGTACAATATTCGCGTAGTAAATCTGAGCCTGGGCATGCCGGCAATCGATTCTTACAAGAACGATCCTCTGTGCCGCGCAGTCCGCGCTCTGGTTAATTCCGGCATCGTCGTCGTCGCGGCGGCTGGAAACGACGGCAAAGACGCGAACGGCGCGAAGGTTTATGGACACATTCACTCGCCCGGCAATGAGCCATCGGCGATTACTGTCGGCGCTGTTAACACTTACGGCACAGACGCCCGCAGCGATGACGGCATCACCACCTACAGTTCGCGTGGTCCAACGCGAAGCTACTGGACGGACAGCGCGGGCGTGAAGCATTACGACGACGTGGTTAAGCCCGAACTTTCCGCGCCCGGAAACAAGATCATCGCCAACTCCTCAGCCAATAATGACCTGGAGGCGATGAACAGCAGTCTTATCGTCTCAAGTAAAGGAACCCTGATGCGCCTCAGCGGCACCTCCGTGTCATCGCCGGTGGTTGCCGGCGCTGCTGCAGTGCTGCTCGAAATAAATCCAAATCTCACGCCGAACATGGTGAAGATGATTCTCATGTACACGGCGCAATCACTCGCCGGCTATAACATGCTCGAGCAGGGCGCCGGCGAAATCAATCTCGAAGGCGCGGTGCGTCTTGCCAAGCTCGTGCGCACCGATCTAACTGCAACTACCGCGGTGGGTTCGCCGCTGCTCAAGGGCGCCCCGCCGGCTCCACAGTCAACGATTGCCGGACAGACGTTCACCTGGTCTCAGGGAGTCCTGTTCAATTTTGATTGGGCTAAGGGCTCTGACCTCATCACCAAGTACCAGGGTGTTTACGGTCTGGGTGTCCTAATCGGCGACGGCGTTTTGATTGGCGACGGAGTCTTGATAGCCGATGCGAAGATGCTCTCAAGCGGCGTGCTGCTGGCTGACAGTCTCAGGATGAGCGGCGGCGGCGCCATGGGTGACGGCAAAATGTTACTCGCGTCGCGCGTGCTCATTGGCTACGGCGTCTTGCTCGGCGACGGAACTATGGTCGCTGACGGAACGATGATTGCTGACGGAACTATGATCGCTGACGGCACTATGGTAGCTGACGGGAGCATGACCGCAGACGGCACAATGGCCGCAGATGGAACGATGGCTGCCGACGGAGTTATGGTCGCCGATTCGTTCGTCGGCGATAACAGTGCTTGCATGGGACCCGAATAATCTTCACAAATCACCTATGTTTCAGGCGGCCATTCCCTGTGAATGGCCGCTTTTATATTTGGTGAGAACCGGCAATTCGTCGTTTCATTTGGTTTAAATCTGTGACTACAGTGCCCGGGTTCGGCGTATAATCGTCACGCCATTGTCGGATTGTGTTGGATAACCAGAACGAATTGTCGGAAGCCGAAGTCGTCGATCTGGCGCGCGCCCGCGTAAGGCTCCGCTCGCGCCCGGAGCACCGATCCGCTGACTCCCATCTCAAAGAACTTGCCGAGATAAATCTGCTGCTGGATCGCGGGCTGTCGGTCGAGGCGCGATCGCGTCTAACTGACTTGATGTCCGCGGCGCGGAGCGATGCGTTCATTCTCGCTAATGCCCGTTTAGCTTTGTCGCTCGCATTAGAGATGCACGGCGACTATCAGAAGTCATTGCAAAGTGTCGCGATGTACGACGATGAGGCCGCATGCAAGAACCTGCCAGCGGACATCTGTCTGAAGCTGCGCGTGCAGATCGCAATTGCGCGCAATTACTGTGGCGATCATCCAAGGGCCGTGGCGTCTCTGCAATCGGCGCTCAAAGATCTCTCGGATGAACAAGCCGCGCCGGTTTACACGGCGCTGGCGCGCATCTATCGCAGCATTCACGAGTCGGCCATTGCGCGTGATTTTTCTGAGCGCGCCTTGAATGCCTATAGGCAGACCGGAGACTGGCGTGGATTATCAGAGGCCTATTTCGGCATCGCCCTCGCCAATCATTACGAAGGCAAGCATGAACCGGCACTCGAACAGTTCCAACAGGCGCTGAAAATCATCGGCGATCACCCAGCCACCTTTCTGCTGGGCAAGGTTTATTCGAACATGGCCGGCGTCTGTTGGCACATCAAGCGGCCGAAAGACGGAATCGCATATCTCGAGAAAGCCATCGAATATTACGAGCACTCGGATCATCAGATGATGGCGGCGATTGCTCACAACAACCTCGGACTCAACCTCGTGCTGGTCGGACAGTGGGAGCGGGCCGAGGAATCATTTAATCGATCGCTTTCGCTAATCACCGAGATCGACGATCGGGACGAGAAGATTCCGATGGCGTTCGATTCGCTCGGCGAGCTATGCATTCTGCGCGGTGAATTAAACGAGGCGAGAGACTACCTGGAACGTGCGGTAGCTCTGGCGAAGGAAAGCGGCAACAAGTGGTACGCCGGGCGGACGCTGCGCACGATGGCGCATTGTCACCTCGCTACCGAAGATTACGACTCGGCGCTCGCCAGCGCCGAAGAGGCCCTCGAAATGGGGCAGTCGATCAGCGATGCACATTCAATTTGGGAATCGCAACTGTTGTTAGCAGAAAGCTACCTGGGCCAGGGCAACGCGGCCGCTTGCTCGGCGAAGCTGAATGAGGTGTCAGAACATCTTTCGGATTCGCCGACGGCGATCGGACTGAGTGGCGAGACTCAGCGCGTGCATGGCCTCCTGGCTCTGGCGAAATCAGATGCGCCAGCAGCGACGCAGCACTTTGGCCGCTGTGTGTCGATCTTCGAGTTGCTCGGCGATCGCTATCGCACCGGCCGGGCGCATTTCGATTTGGGCCGAGCGTACATCCTGGCGCAGTCAGAATTGGCCGCGGAGCATCTTTCGCGCGCGATTAATATTTTTCGCGAGCTCGGAGCGCAACACTATCTGGCAAAGGCTGAATCCGCCCGCGATGAGTACGACAGAGCACCACATCAGCAGGAACGCCGGCGTGACGCGGCAATTCAACTGATTACTCTGCGGCTCGCTGAAGCCGTCGCCTCTCGGGCGCTGTTGCTTCGAGAGTTCGCGGCGATCGTTCGTCAGGAAACTTCCGCGAAACGAGTTTTGATTCTTGAACCGGACGAAGAACAAAAGCAAAGAGTTGTCGTGGCGCACGGCTATGAAGGCGACGAGTTGACCGCGGTGGCCGCTGAATTCGCCGCCGTCGCCGACTCTGGCGCGCGCGAGAGGTTTGCGAAACGGAATGACATCAAGCTGATCACGCTTAAATCGACGAACTCACTTCCGGCCACCGTGCTGATCTCGCCTGCCAACGGAGCGGAACTTTCCGGCGGATTGACGTTGGCACCATGAATCAGCGTGGTTGAGCTTGCCATGGACGTGTGTGCGCTACGCACGAGAACTTCGAGCGAACATGTCCCGGAGCAGACGGATGGCCGCGCCGGTACGGGCGTGCTCCCGGGAGGCATCCA
>CBFHBI010000088.1:0-8044 GCA_965653755.1 uncultured Blastocatellia bacterium | reverse complement strand
AAAGTCGGAGCAACCTAAATCTAGGTTCAGGGTTGGGAATCGCTTTGCGTGATCTACCGTCCCCAACTGGCCCTGCTGATTACTGGCTCTTCGTGAATCGAAGACTGGTCGGTGCAGTAGAAGCAAAGCCAGAGGGCTACACGCTGAGTAGCGTCGCGGACCAATCCAAGCGATACATGCAACATCCACCGGCGGGGGTGCCTTCCGCTTCAGGACCGCTAGCATTCGGGTATGAAAGCACCGGCGTCGAGACTTATTTCCGCGACGACCGAGACCCCGACGCGCGTTCGCGCCTCGTCTTTTCCTTTCATCGGCCCGAGACGCTAGCAGCTTGGAGCAAGAAGCCGCAGACACTTCGAGCGGCGTTACGTGAGATGCCGCCGCTCTTCGCCACCGGTTTACGTAATTGTCAGATCGATGCCATCACAAATCTCGAAGAGTCGTTCACGTTGGCAAGGCCACGCGCGCTGCTGCAAATGGCCACCGGGAGCGGCAAGACATACACGGCAATCAGCGAAGTCTATCGTCTCATCAAGCATGCAACCGCGCGGCGAGTTCTGTTTCTCGTCGATCGTCGCACGCTCGGCAAGCAGGCTTTTACCGAGTTCACGCAATACGTAACTCCCGACGATGGCCGCAAGTTCACAGAGCTTTACAACGTGCAGCATCTCACCTCGAACACGCTCGATCCGGTAAGCCAGGTCTGCATCACTACGATTCAACGCCTCTATTCAATGCTGACCGGCCAAGCGGAATTTTCAGAGGAGAACGAGGAGCGTTCACTCTACGCGGTTGCGCCTGAGTCAGAGCGCCCGGTCGATGTCGTTTACAACCCGGCGTTGCCGATTGAAACATTTGACTTCATCATCACTGATGAATGTCACCGCTCGATTTACAACCTGTGGCGTCAGGTGCTCGAATACTTCGACGCCTTCCTAATCGGCCTCACCGCGACGCCGTCGAAACAGACGTTCGGATTCTTCCGGCAGAATCTCGTGACCGAGTACCGGCACGAGGATGCGGTTGCCGACGGCGTCAATGTTCCTTACGAGGTCTATCGAATCAAGACCAGCAGCACTGCGAAAGGGGGCAGCGTCGATGCCGGTTTCTTCGTCGATAAGCGCGATCGCGAAACACGCAAACGCCGCTGGGAGCGGCTTGATGAGGAAATGAGCTACAGCGCCGATCAGTTGGATCGCGCCGTGGTCGCCGAAGATCAAATCCGGCTCGTTCTGCAAACCTTTAAGGACAAGCTATTCACTGAGATATTTCCAGGACGCACGATTGTTCCCAAGACTTTGATTTTCGCCAAGGACGACAGCCACGCGGAAGACATCGTGCAGATTGCGCGTGAGGTGTTCGGCAAAGGCAACGAGTTCTGCAAGAAGATTACTTACACGACCAAGAAGCCGGAAGAGCTAATCGCCGCGTTTCGCAATTCATATGATCCGCGCATCGTCGTCAGCGTCGATATGATTTCCACCGGCACCGACATTCGGCCCCTCGAATGCCTGCTCTTCATGCGCGACGTGAAATCGCGCGTTTATTTCGAGCAGATGAAAGGGCGCGGCACACGCACGATTGACGATACTGAACTGCAAACCGTCACCGGCGACGCGCGACACAAGAGTGAATTCATTATTGTCGATGCGGTTGGCGTTACTGAGAACGATAAGACCGATTCGCAGCCACTGGAACGAAAGCGAAATGTGCCGCTGGCGAAATTGCTGGAATCGGTGGCGCTTGGCATTCGCGACGAAGCTACTGTTTCGTCATTGGCGGCGAGACTCGCGCGGCTGGGCCGTGGCTTGAGCGTCGCAGAGAGGCATGAGATTGAAACTGCCGCGGGCGGCCAGCCACTGCACACATTAGTTCACGGCCTGCTCAAGTCGCTCGATCCCGACGAGCACGAAACGCGAGCGAAGCAAGCGTTCGCGACCGACGAACCTGCGCCCGAACAAATCGCGGAAGCTGCGAAGCAATTGACTACCGAAGCCTGTGCGCCTTTCGATCAACCCGCGCTGCGCAACACGATTCTCGAAGTGAAGGGGCGCAACGAACAGACAATCGATACCGTGAGCCGCGATGAATTGCTCGATGCTGGATTTGATGAACTTTCAAAACAACGCGCGCAGCAGACAGTCGCGTCGTTCAAGAAATTCATCGAGGACAATCACGATGAATTGACGGCGCTGCAAAACAACTACAGCCAGCCTTATGGCAAACGCCACCTGACCTACAGTTCGATTGAGCAACTGGCGCAGGCGATAGAACGCCCACCGTTGAACCTAGGGGTGGAACGAGTCTGGGACGCGTACGAGCAACTTGAAAAATCAAAGGTGCGGCGCGCCGGTCCACAAAAAATTCTAACGAACATTGTCTCGCTGCTCCGCTTCGCGCTCAACGAGACGGACACGTTAGAGCCGTGGGCGGACACCGTCGAGACGCGATTCGCAGCATGGCTGAAAGAACAAAGAGCCGCCGGCCGCGAGTTCAGCGCCGATCAACTCGAGTGGCTGAACATGATCAAAGACCACATCGCGACCACGATGACTATTGAGATGGAAGACTTTGAACTGGCGCCGTTTTTCGAGAAAGGCGGCGCGGCGAAGGTGTATCAGATATTCGGAGCTGAGCTGAATCAGATTATTGATGAATTGAATGAGGCGTTGGCGGCGTGATGAACGGGGCGAATCATCTCCCGCAAGGCTGGGCGAAGACTACAGTCGGCGAACTTGTTCAATTCGAGTACGGCAAATCTTTAACGAAGCAGGTCAGAGACTCTGGCGGCAACTATGTCGTGTTTGGATCGAGTGGACCGGTCGGGAAACACTCTCAGTCACTCATCAAACAGCCGTGTTTGGTTGTTGGGCGCAAGGGCGCAATCGGCAGAGTACATATTTCGCATCTGCCTTGTTGGCCAATCGACACGACATACTTCGTAATTCCGTCAGCGGACTTGGAACTCCGATTTGTGTTTCACCTGCTAACGTGGTTGCGACTCGGTGAACTCGATCGCTCGACCGCAATCCCTGGACTTAACCGCGACGACGCTTACGCGGTCTCCGTTCAGTTGCCGCCGTTTCCCGAGCAACAGCGAATCGTCGCTAAGATCGAAGAACTCTTCACACAGCTCGACGCGGGAATCGAAGAACTTCGCAAAGCGCAAGCGCAGTTGAAGCGTTATCGGCAAGCGGTGCTGAAAGCGGCGGTCACCGGCGAACTCACAAAGGAGTGGCGCGAAGCGCATAAGGATCAACTTGAGCCCGCCTCGGAACTGCTCGCCCGTATCCTCAAAGAACGCCGCGCGAAGTGGGAAGAGGATCAACTTGCGAGACTGACAACTAGTAAGGCTGCGAACAGATCGAAAATGAAATACAAAGAGCCGACTGCCCCGACCGGCAATGGTCTTGAAACCATTGCTGCGGAATACCGCTGGGCGACGCTCGATCAGCTCTGCCCGATCTTCGTTGATTGCGCTCATCGCACACCGACATATTCAGACCACGGTTTCCCTGCGTTGCGACCACGTGACGTGGTACAGGGCCGTTTACGCTTGGCAGGTGCCGCTTTGGTATCGGAAGAAGAATTCAAGATTCAAACAGAACGCCGCGTCCCCGAATACGGCGACATTATTTACAGCCGCGAACTCAGTCTTGGGTGGGGTGTTGAGGTCCCGCGAAATGTAACGCTGTGTATGTCTCAGGGAATGGTACTCTTTCGCCCAGACTCAAGCGTTAATCGAACATACTTTCTTCACCTGCTCAATGGAGAGATAGGTCGTCGGCAAGCGGAGAGAGCTGCAACTGGCTCGGCACATCCACACATAAATCTAGGCGCGATTAAGGCATTTAAATTCCCACTCTGCGATTATCAGGAGCAGGAACAAATCGTTCTCGAAATCGATAGATTAGTATCCATCGCCGATGCAGCCAGCGACACAATTGAGAGAGGTTTCAAACAAGCCGAACGCCTTCGACAAAGCATTCTCAAGCAAGCGTTCGAAGGCAAGCTGGTGCCGCAGGACCCGAACGATGAACCGGCGGAGGTCTTGCTTGAGCGCATCAGGAGTGAGCGGGCGAAGCGCGAAGCGGAGAGGCGGGCGGCGACAAAACCTCGGCGGCGGCAGGGTGTCAGAAGCCCGACCGTCAGGGAGGGCTAAGATGACCACCTGGATTGTGAAGGACGAAAGGAGCCCTTGCTTACGCGCGGGCTTCTGACACAAGCAGCGAGACGTGAAGAGTGAACATGCATTGATGCCGGCGCATGGCGGCTACCGGAAGCTGAAGAGCTTCCAAGTGGCGCAGTTGATCTATGACGTGACGGTGCGGTTTTGCGACCGCTACATCGACCGGCGCAGCCGCACGCACGATCAGATGGTGCAGGCGGCGCGCAGTGGCGTGCAGAATATCGCCGAAGGCAGCATGGCGTCGGGAACCTCGAAGAAAACGGAATTGAAGCTGACCAACGTGGCGCGGGCGAGTTTGGAAGAGTTGAAGTTGGATTATGAAGACTTCTTGCGGCAGCGTGGTTTGACTGAGTGGGCGCGCGACGATGCGCGCCGCGCGAGCGTGATTGCCTGGCGGCCGATGACGGCGGACGACGTGGCGGCTTGGGCAAAAAGCGTGAAGAGTGGACAGAGTGGACAGATGGACAGGGTGGACAATCAAATCGACGGTCGGCGTCCACACAGTCTACTAAGTCTACGAAGTCCACCGGTTACGCGGAAATCGCCGCGAATGGCGTGCTGGCGCTGATCGCAGTTGCGTCAACCTTGTTGGGCCGGCAGCTTGCTACTCTGGAAAAGAACTTCCTCGAGGAGGGCGGTTTCACCGAACGCCTCTATCGAGCGCGAACACAGAGCCGGCGAAAATAGTTATGTCTAACGAATCGTCATCAATCGTTCAGCGCGTTTGGAATTACTGCCACGTGCTGCGCGACGACGGCATGAGCTACGGCGACTACGTCGAGCAGCTTACGTTTCTGCTGTTCCTCAAGATGGTGGACGAAGGCACAAAGCTACCGCCTCCATTCACCAAGCTGTCCGACATTCCCGACACGCACGATTGGGCAGCGCTGCGCGACCTGAAAGGTGACGCGCTCGAAGTTCAATATCGCCACACGCTGGAGAATCTCGGCAAGAAGCCGGGAATGCTCGGCGTCATCTTTCGCAAAGCGCAGAACCGCGTGCAGGACCCGGCGAAACTCAATCGCCTGATCAGTATGATCGATTCTGAAACGTGGACCGGGCTCGATGTCGATGTAAAAGGCAGCGTCTATGAAGGGTTGCTACAAAAGAACGCCGAAGACGTGAAGACTGGCGCCGGCCAATACTTCACGCCGCGGCCGCTAATCAAAGCCATCGTCGAAGTAATGCGACCCAAGCCGGAACAGAGAATCGCCGATCCGTCATGCGGCACGGGCGGATTTCTGCTGGCGGCGCATGACTACATTTCTGACGCGAAGAATTACAAGCTCGATCGGAAACAAAAGCAGTTTTTGAAGAACGAAGCGCTGCGCGGCTGGGAGATCGTGGACGCAACTGCGCGCCTGTGCGTGATGAATCTCTATCTCCATGGCATCGGGAGCGATGAAAGCCCGATTACGGTTGGCGACAGTCTGGCGACGCCACCCAGCGACCATTTTGATCAGGTGCTTACCAATCCACCTTTTGGTAAAAAGTCGAGCATTACCGTTATCAACGAAGAAGGCGAAGCCGCCAAAGAGTCGCTGACGTACGAGCGCACGGACTTCTTCGCGAGAACTTCCAACAAACAACTCAATTTCGTGCAGCACATTTACAGCCTGCTAAAGACGAATGGCAGTGCCGCAGTCGTAGTACCCGACAATGTGTTATTTGAAGGCGGAGCCGGTGAGACAATCAGGCGACGACTCTTAAAGCAGTGCGACGTTCACACACTACTGCGTCTGCCGACCGGAATCTTCTACGCGCAAGGCGTGAAAGCAAACGTTCTTTTTTTTGACAAGCGAGTCGGCCGTGAACAGCCGTGGACAGACAAATTGTGGATTTATGATCTACGCACAAATAAGCACTTCACGCTCAAGACAAATCCGCTGAAATACGACGACTTGATCAACTTCATCGAATCTTACAATGCGGACAATCGGCATGAGCGAAAGGAAACCGAGCGCTTCAAAGTCTTTACTTATGACGAGCTAATGCGGCGCGACAAGGTGAGTCTGGATATTTTCTGGCTCAAAGACGATAGTCTTGAAAACTCGGCTAATCTTCCCGCGCCAGAAGTTCTGGCACAGGAAATCTCGGAAAACCTGCAAGCGGCCTTAGAACAATTCAATAGCATCTACGAGACTCTCCGCACTACGGAGTGAAATGACGAGAAGCCATAGGCAGTCATCAACATTTTCGTGCCGAAACGCGCTGACGCTTGGGTTACTGCCCCGACTTATTCAAACTCACTACTCGCTTCTTAAAATCAATCCGCACCTGAAACGACTTGAAAAGCCCTGTAGTGGCAGACGCCGGCCTCGTAAGAGCGGACGTAGAGAAACTGGCACGACTAATATGTTTGATTGACAGTCAGTGTCTGCCGACGCAAATCATTTCCCGGATGCCCAGGTTTCGAGAGTGACGAACTGGTTCTTTGCCGTATCGAATACCTCGATCGCGTAAGCCGGGTGGATTTCCCAGACTGAACGTCTGGCGGGATTGCCGTTTGGCGGAGCGCCGCACGCGATGACATCGTGACTGCCATCAAAGAAAAGCTGCCCAGTTATTCTCACGCGCAGCCCCTTGACAGGCAATGGGTTGGTCACGTGGGGCGCCGTGCAGGTGTCGGAATCAAAACGATCCCACAACGCAGATCGGAAGTGCGGAATAATCTCTGCCGTCACACTCTTACATTCCTCCTCTGAAGCAGTTTGTCCGAGCGCCACGTGAATGTCGTTCCAATCGAATAACGAATTGTTGCAGTTCACGCCTTCGCCACCGAAGCCGAACGGAAATGTGTCATCGTGCTTTGCATCCAACACAAAAGCTTCGAAGGTCACCAACGCACCTTCAGCCAAAGTCACGGGTTTGTTATTGGCATCGACGGTCGCCAGAGTTTTCAGCTGGTCGCGGCTGGCAGGTGGACCACCATCTTTGCCATAACTAAGTTGATGGTTGCTGACTAAATCGTCGACGTCCTTCTGAAGTTGGTCAATCGAGGCCACATTGATTTCCACGGGCGTGCCCGTACGACAAAAGTTATTCTGAACCTGGTTTGGCAGCGTGGCGGAAGGGCGTTTGGCGCAGCCTTCGACCGGACACTTAGCGTCGATCTCGTGATTTTGCGGATCGCTCCAGGGTGGAGTGCAACTCGCGACGAATTGCTGGTCGATGGTGCACTTCGATGGATTTGCCGGCGGACTGTCTCCACAGTGTGAAAATGGCGATGGTTTAGCCGTTGCCGTGGGCGTGGATGACGCGGTTGAGTTACCGTTGCCCGAGTTAGAAATATTGTCTGTTTTCTGACAGCCAAATTGACAAGCGGATGCTACCGCCAGAACTAACAATGCAGCAGTCGTTTTCATTGGACTACCTCCTGAGGTTAGATTTGACCCGGACTTTCAGCAGATGCATTGCGAGGGCACGTGCAGACTAGGCGTGAATTGGTTTGGAGTCAAACTTTTTCGGAGGTTTAGACGTCAGCTTTTATCCAGCCGAAGTATTCTTCTTTTGAAATCAATCCGCACCAGAAACGACTTCAGAAAATTCAGGCCGACCAAGCCGCGTGCGTCGAGGCCGGCGGTGGGCCGCGGGCAGTGTAGTTCCAATATTCAAGTTTTGTCTTTCAACGTGCGACGTACAGATGCGCTCCGGATTCGGATTGCCCCATGAGGGCGTTGCCGAAGAAAAGTATTACGCAGTGCTCCACTTCCAACCAAAATTCACCTTGAGCTATTAGAGGAATTCGAATCAATCCTCAAAGGCTAGACGCACCCTTGGATCGGTGATATAAGGGCGGTCACTATATCAGAATGTCAAAGAACCAACCTTGACTAGAGAGCAAAGGAGACTTAT
>CBFHBI010000087.1:0-8081 GCA_965653755.1 uncultured Blastocatellia bacterium | reverse complement strand
CATGCGCCCGTCCGGCGTCCAGACGATGGACCAAACCACTTCCAGATTGGGAATGACAGTTTCGACTTTGAAGCTGGATTGCGTTTGCGCTGAAGTTTCAACTTCGCCCGCGCCTCGTCCGGGCGGAGGATGACTGCAGCCGGAGGCGGATATGATTGCTAAATAGAGAAGGAACAAGATCATTTGCCATTTGTCATTGGACATTTGTCATCGGTTAATTGAATTCGAGATATCGCACTTCAACTCTTAGACGCGCCTGAGGTCAAAACCAATCAACAAATGAGAGATGTCAAATCACAAATCTCAAATTATTTTTTTCTTCACTGGCTGATGTATTCATGAAGCAGTTTCAGCTCATCGCCTTGCTCACTGACTTGGACGCGCAGCAGATCGCGCATCGATAGCATCCCGACCCAGTGCTCACCATCCACCACCGGCAAGTGCCGGCTGCCAATCTGTTCCATGCGCTCGAGGGCCTGGTGTGGGGTTTCGTCGCACTGAATCACTGCGCGGATCGGGCTGGCTACCTGGCCAAGTTGGAGCGCGGCCGGATCGCTGCGCGGCACGACGACTCGATTTAGCAAATCGCGTTCGGAGAAGACACCTATTAACTTCCCGGCTTCGTCGAGTACGCACACCGCGCCAATCTTGCGCTGCGACATGAACTGGGCCGCGTCAAGTACGGTCGCCGACTCACGCAGCGAATACGGCTCGCGGTCACGGATGACATCTCGAATGAACATCGTAGTGCCCTCCCTGATTTCGTTTTGATTGTACGGGTAGCTGGTATTATAGAGGAACTTTTCGCTGCTGTCGCTAGATCGGCGCAGACGTTCGGTCCGCTCAAGCGCGTCCGTGCGAGAGTCTCTGCAGCCTTTCGATTTCAGCGATCACGGGCTTTGGATGCGTGAAAGGAATTTCGTGGCCCGTTCGGGGAAGCACGATCAGCCGTGACGTTGGCAGTTCATCATGCAATCTAACCGCATTTTCCTTTCCTGAGACGATCAGATCTGAATCGCCGGCGAGGATCGATACAGGTGGTTTTATTTCGACGTAATGCCCGCTGATTTTCCGCAAGGAAGGATTGAAGCTTTCGTCGTCATGCGCGTAGGCGCGTACGTGGCTCGGTTTGGTCCAGTCGGTGAGGGCCTTGTGCAGATAACTGTCCGGGACAGCGTCCGGCGAGAAAGCTTTCTTCAACTCACCGCGAATCACCGACGGACCCAACAGCGGCGCAAACATGATGTTCGCCGCATCACCAATCACCGGTACAGTAGTCATGCCGGTTAAGAACGAACCACCCTCATGGTCCTCGTAGACTGCAGGTGCGACGATCAGGACGCCCGCAACGTCTTTCGGATACCTAAGCGCGTAATCGAGCGCCAGGGCCGCTGCCCAGGAATGGCCCACGACGATTGGCCGCTCGACGTGAAGCTGCGCGAGCGCATCGTGAATTAATTGCGCCTGCAATTCTACGGTCGCGTCGGCGTGTTTCGGACGCGCACTCTGACCATGACCCGGCCGGTCGAAAGCAAACACCTTGGGCCGCGAGGCGAGCGGCGTGAAAACGGGCAACCAATCCTCTGCCGAACCCGGATTGCCGTGAATCAGAACTACCGGCCGGCCCGCGCCCTGCACGATGTAGTGAAGACGCGTGTCTTCAACGGTGATGAATCTCGACGCGTATCGGACCGGTTCGGATTCGGCAGCCCGGCTGGACGGCGAGCCCGACGAACGCGCTTGCACGCCGCCATCAATTGCTGCTGCGGATACTGCGAATTTCACTACGGCACACGAAACCGCCGCAACCAAGGCCGCACAACTGATGAGAATTTGGAGCCGCTGATTCACCAGAGAGACGATAGCAAAACTATTCGGCATGTAGTCAACGCGCCGTCGTGAGCGCGGCCACATGATCGATCGCCGCCATCACCGCTTCGGGCCGGGTGAACGGAATTTGATGGCCGGTCCGGGGCAAAAGGTTGAAATGCGAATGGGGCAGGGCCTGATATAAACGCTCGGCGTTCTCTTCCGCCGGAACGATTTTGTCCGCATCGCCGGTGATGATTGCAACCGGAGCCTTGATCTCGGGATAACGATCGGCAAACTTTGGCAGCGACTCGTTCAACAGGGCGTCATCGACGGACTACCACTTCACTTTTTTTGGCCGCGTCCATTCGGCCAGCACATGTCGCATGTATTTCTTCGGCACCGGATCGGGATCGAACGCCTTAGCGATATCGGTACGCACCAACCACGCCGCTAACAAAGGCGTGAATACAAAGTTGAGGATGTCACCGATTACCGGCCAGCCTGGCGCCTTGCTCAAGAACGACACGCCATCGTCACTTTCGTAAGCGGCCGGCGCTAACAACACCAGTCCCGCAATTTCGCTCAGGAAGTTCACCGCGTAAACCAGTGCGAGCGAACCGCCCCACGAATGACCGACGATAATTGGCCGCTCGATGTTGAGTTGCTGCAAAGCCGCGTTCAGCATCTCAGCCTGAACTTCGACAGTGATGGGCCGGTGATTCGGACGATCGCTGTGGCCGTGTCCGGGGCGATCGAAAGCCAAGGCCCGATATTGACTCGAGATGGGACCATAGAGCCGCGACCAATCCTGGCAAGATCCGGGATTACCGTGAATGAGAACTACCGGACGGCCCTGGCCTTTAATTACGAAGTGAAGGTTTGCCTCATCGACCGTCACAAAACGCGACTGTGCCCGCGCGTGGTCGTGAGCGACACGCTTGGCGATGTAACGCTGCTTAAGTCTGCCAGTGACGCTCACGTTCCGTAGTCAACGATCAAGCCATCAATGATGACACCGCGGCCATCTTTCATGATCTCACTCGGGGGTTTTCGTCTGGGGCTTACTTGCGGCTCGTGGATTTAGACGAAGACGTGAGGGATTTAGTTACATTTTTCGCGACATATGAGGATGCATCGCCCACTCTTTTCATTAAACCTTCGGCCACCGTTGGGCTGTCGCCGCGGATGGCACGTACGGCTTGCCGAGTCAATAGCTGTGTCAATCCACCGGGCACCAGCGCGCGCACCACTGCGTGACCGACGCGCGGAGGCATGGCGACTCCTCTTTGGCCCAAGGCGTACTCGCTCTCCCACCAGCTCGGCACAAACTTGCCTTTGAAGCGACGCAAGCCCTCGAAGTTGTAGAGATTTCCAAAACGCCGGGTCGTGAAATCGAACGCGCGCGCCACCACCCGATGTTCAGTCTGCACGTCGTCCGGTCCATCGGTGGCGAGCGGCGCGGTTCCGAGAGTCGCCAAAGCCGCGCCTTCCGTTTTGAGATGCTTGAGCGCCTCCACGACTAACATCGTCGCCGTGCCTTGCGGCGCGTTCGGCTCGCTGATCACATCTTCGAGATACCAACCCTTGCGCGCTGGAATCGGACTCGCCGCCAGAAATCCCACCAGCCTCCCATTGACTCTGGCAGCAAAATATTTTTTATATTCCGAATGCATGAATGGATCGAGCGCCACCAGCCATCCGAACGTTGTTCCCGACGGTCTTGCACCCAGCCAATGAAGACAAAGATCGGCCGTTTCCTTTCTGAAGGTGTCGGCGATGTCGGCGACGACTTCAATCTCGACGCCAGATCGTTTGGCTTGATTCACTCCCGCGCGCAATTTCTTCGCGCTATCGCCGCGCGGGTTCCACGTTTGCAGATCAAAATACGGAGACGCTCCGCACTTCACGGCGCTAAAATCCTTCGGCGCTACTTTACGAGCAAACTCGGCGCTCGTGGGCGCGAAAGCCACTACCCGGTTCTTTCTCTTCGCAAACGCCGCAAATTGTCGCGCGAGTTCCGCAGCGTCATCTTTCGATGCCAGCGGATCGCCCGCGGCCAACCAAACGCGGCCGAACTCGCCGTAGATGATCGCGCCATCGATATCGGGCGACGACCACATCTCGGCGCCCGGCGCAATGCTCACCAGCGAATGCGCGTTGTAGCCATAAAGCATTTGCAGCCGCAGCAACTCGCCGGTTGGGTCGGGCAGATTCTTGCGGCGGCGCTCAGCGAGCGCGAAACCTATGCGAGCTTTCATGTATCGCGCGGTATAACTTGCGCTGCCACCGGCAGCCAGCCACCACAATTGACGGATGGGAATGAACATATTGGGGGACTCCCTTTTACGCCGGTTGAGCCCCTGAGTCAACCGTAAAACTCAAATAACAACAATCGCCCTATCGGGTCCCAGCTTAACTCAATTCTGCCATTTGAGAACGAAATAGGGCAAACCACAAGAGGAAGATAAGAAATGCGCTAAAATTCCGAAGCTATCCGAACAGCGAGCCTTGAGGTGAAGGCCGGCGGAAAGTATTCGCGCGCGCGTGATGGTCGCTGCCGACGCGATGCTGATTGAAGCCGAGGCGCTTGGCATAAACCGTAAAAAGTTTCTCCTGCGCGTCCCAGTACTGGCCTTTGCCGTGCATCCGGGCGTGGAACTCGCTCGAGTTCAATTTGCCGCCGCGGGCGTCGCGAATGCGATTGAGAACTCGATCGGCTTTCGTCGGCAGCTTCTCGCGCAGACGCCGTTCGAAGTAAGGCGCAACGCTGCCAGGCAGGCGCAACATGTTCATGAACGCCTTGGTCGCGCCACATTCCTTCGCGCGTTCCAAGAGCCCGGGAATATCGGAGGACAACCCGGGAATCGTGGGCGCAATGCCGATGCCCACTTGAATGCCCGCGTTCGCCAATTCTTTCATCGCCGTAAAGCGCGCCCGCGGCGACGGCGCGAACGGTTCGACCGCGCGGGCGATTTCCGGGTCCGCAAAAGGGATCGAAAAATAGACTCCGACGCTGGCCTCACGCGTCAGCTTTTGCAAAACGTCGATATCTCGACGAATCAACGCAGACTTGGTGACGATGCCGACCGGATTGCGAAACTCGGCGCAGACTTCCAAGCAGGCGCGCGTCAATTTGTAATTCGCTTCGAGCGGTACGTAAGGGTCGGACGTAAACGAGAAGACGATTTCGTCGCCTTTCCATGAAGGCTTCATTAATTCTTTCCGCAGCAGCTCCGGCGCGCGCACCTTCACGACAATCTTTCTTTCAAAGTCGGTGCCCGCGCCGAAGTCGAGATATTCGTGCGTCGGCCGGCTGAAGCAATAGGTGCAGCCGTGGATGCAGCCGCGATAACAATTGATCGAATAGTCGAAGGCGACGTCGGGGCTATCGTTATGACTGATGATTGTGCGGGTTTCAGTTTCTTCAAAGACTTCGATTTTGGCGCGCGGCGGCTCGCCGATCCATTCGATAGATTCGGTGAGCCAGGGATTAGGTGGATTGACGACGCTGCGCATACATGCAACTCTGTGTTATGAATGCAACAGAGAATAGCACGGCGTTATGAATTTGGCGAGGATGAGAACCGGGAGCGGTATTGACCGGACCAAGGAGTCATCCAGGACAAGGAATTCAAACCTGGCGCCGCCCATGATCCGGTCGCTATCCCGACTTGTCGGGATTCTGACACATGGTTTATTGCCTCGGGCGGACCGCAACGAACGCCGTGTCCCCGCGTCGATTCAAAAGGAGGAGCGCCGGCTTGTTGCCGTTCTTCTCGATCGCCGCGCGCACGTCGTCGGCGGATTTGACGGGTTGGCGATTCACTTCTTGAATCACGTCGCCGCGCTGAATTCCGGCTTCAACCGCGGGACCGGCCGGATCGACTGATTCAACCACCACACCCGTCGTGCCCGGCTTCAATTGCAACTCCTGCGCGATGTCCGGAGTCAACGGCGCAACGCCGATTCCCAATTTACCGCCGCCAGCCGTCCGCGGATTCGATCCGCCTTCGCTGTCGCTCTCATTACGGGCTGACTCTTCAGTAGCTTCGCCCAAGGTCGCGCGAATCTTCTGTTCTTTCTTATCGCGCAAGACCGTAAGCGTCACTTCAGTGCCGGGCGCATTGCTCGCTACTCGATTGCGGAATGCGTTCGAGTCACTTACGGGATTGTCGTTGATCGCAGTGATGACGTCGCCCTGTCGCAATCCGGCCTTGTCGGCAGCGCTGCCGGCGCGAACCGAATTAACAATGACACCTCTGGTGTCAGACATCTCCAGGCTGGCCGCCAAATCGGAACTGACGCGCGTTACGGTGATGCCCAGTTGGCCACGACGAACCTTGCCACTCTTCACGAGCTGGTCCATCACGGTCTTCGCCATGTTCGAAGGGATGGCGAAGCCGATTCCCATGTTGCCGCCGGTTTCGCTGGGAAGAATCTGCGAGTTGATGCCCACCAATTCGCCGAGCGTGTTCACCAGCGCGCCGCCCGAGTTGCCATGATTAATTGGCGCGTCGGTTTGTAAGAAATCTTCAAAGCTGCCCGATCCGGTGCCGCCCGTCGCACGACCCTTGGCACTGATGATGCCCATGGTCACCGTCTGGCCGATGCCGAACGGATTGCCAATCGCGAGCACAACGTCGCCCACGCGGACTTTGTCAGAATCTGCTGGGGTCATGAAAGTGAGTCCGGATGCATTGACCTTCAGCAGCGCGAGGTCACTCGGCGCGTCGTCTCCAATCACCTTCGCATCGAGCGTGCGGCCGTCGTTCATGTCGATCTTGATGTCTTCAGCGCCATCGATCACGTGATGGTTCGTAAGAATGTAGCCGTCCGCGCTAACGATTACACCCGAGCCGAGTGCGCGCTGCAGCTCTTCCTGCGGCCGCTGCTGGCCTCGGTTCCCGAACAGCCCGCGAAAGAACGGATCGTCGGACAATGGAAACTGTTGCGGACTGCGCACGCGCTTGTCGGCCCGAATCGTGATGACGGCGGGCGCTACGCGGCTGACGATGTCGGCATAAGTATTTTGCGGACTCGTGTCGGGTATCGGAGCAAAGCTCAACGCCGGATTCGACGCGCGCGCTTTACACGCGGCAACCGCGAACAGCAAAAGCAAGGCAACAACTCCGGCTTTCAATCGCCTGCTCTGAATCGATAAAAATCTGTCGAGACTCATAACCACTCTCCTAATAAAATTTATGAAATATCGGGACGTTTACCATAATTTTATCAGATGAGATTCGGCTGTGTGCAAGTTGGCTTGAGGAGCGCACGCATCCTGCGCGCGGTGCGCCGGCATCTGTGCCGGCTTTCTGGTGAGTTGAATGATGGTCGGTCGGTTGCGCGACCTGGAAGCGATTAGTTCAGATCGTCGATTTGTAAACCAATCGGCGAGGCCCCGGCACCCTTCAGCCCATCAAGTACCAGGACCACGTCGGCGTAAGGCATTGCGCGTGGTGCCTTGATGAAAACAGTCTTCTCAACCCGCACGCTATCGGGAATATCTACCCGATCACGAAGCTCATAGCGATAGACGTGGTTTTGAGTCCGTCGTTGGAACAGGTCGGACAGCGTCGCGGTGATCTTACTCATGTCATTCACTGAACCCATCTCAGTCAAACCATTCAGCTTTAGACTTAAATCGGGATTAATCGTGACGACGAGCGTATCGATATTTGCTTGTACGCGATTGTCAAGGTCCGGCTTGGTTGGAACCTTCGCAAGAAACCTTTGGGGCTTGAGCGGCGCGGCCACCATGAAAATGATCAGCATCACGAGCAATACGTCGATTAACGGCGTCACGTTGATGCTGGGCTTCGCTCGCGTGACGGACACACTTAGTCCTTCGTTTGACATGTCCTTATTGACCTCCGCATTTGTTTTAGATGTCGGGAGCCGAGGAATGTTCCCGCGGTTGAAGGTGGTGAATACTATTCTCAGACAGACGCTGAATGATTAAAGGGGTCACTTGATCCGGTCGCTACCGCTCCCGCTTCTTGACGCGCTCACTTCACGGCGGCGATTCCATCGATGACCACTCGCGCCACGGTGGGAATGATCTCGCGATCGTTTGCGTGATCGGTGGTGAAGGTCACCAGCACGAACTTGGCCCCGTTCGGCAATTCGACATACGCAGCGTCGTGCCGCGTGGTGCTGGTCCATCCGGCTTTGGACCAAAGTTTCACGCCGGTCATTCCCTGCAAGGCGATCCCAGTGAAGCCATGGCCCTGATCGTCATTATCTTTCGACGTGCCGGTATAATCGCG